>NZ_JARVST010000015.1:0-62190 GCF_030209055.1 Pseudomonas sp. lyk4-TYG-107 | reverse complement strand
TGGTGCAGGGAACGACGCGCTCGTTGCTCGGTGACGTTGGCGTGCCGGTGATCGATCTGGATCTGCCGCATTGGCAATCGCTGTCGACGGAAAACCTTCCGCTCGCTGAATTGACCCCGCAGCACACCGCCTACGTGATCTACACCTCCGGTTCCACTGGCCAACCGAAAGGCGTGATCAACGAACACAGCGGGGTGGTCAACCGTCTGCTGTGGATGCAGGACGCTTACCAACTGAGTTCCGCCGACACGGTATTGCAGAAAACCCCGTTCAGCTTCGACGTCTCGGTCTGGGAGTTCTTCTGGCCGCTGATGACTGGCGCCCGATTGGTCATGGCCCGGCCCGAGGGACACAAGGATCCGCTGTATCTCAGCGACATCATCGAACGCGAACACATCACCACGCTGCACTTTGTTCCGTCGATGCTCGACGTCTTTCTCGCCCACGCCGACACCGCACGTTGCAGCAGTCTGCGGCAAGTCATGTGCAGCGGCGAAGCGTTGCCGGGCAGCGTGGTGCGGCGTTTCAAACAGCAACTGCCGGACAGCCAATTGCACAATCTCTACGGCCCGACCGAAGCGGCGGTGGACGTGACCGCGTGGAACTGCGCCGGTCCACTGGAAAGCACCCCGGACAACACGCCGATCGGCAAACCGATCGCCAACACCCGGATGTACATCCTCGATGCCCAGCAACAGCCGGTGCCGCAGGGTGTGGTCGGTGAGCTGTACATCGGCGGCGTGCAGGTGGCGCGCGGTTATTTGAACCGTCCGCAACTGAACGCCGAACGCTTCCTCACCGATCCGTTCCAGGCCAATGGGCGGATGTACCGCACCGGCGACGTCGCCCGTTATCTGCCCGACGGCAATATCGAATACCTCGGTCGCAACGACGATCAGGTGAAGATCCGCGGTTTGCGCATTGAACTCGGTGAAATCCAGGCACGCCTGACCCAGATCGATGGCGTGCAGGAAGCCGCCGTACTGGCCCGCGAAGACGTGCCGGGCGACAAGCGTTTGGTCGCGTACTACACCGGCGCACAGCTGGAAATTGAAACACTGCGCGGCCACTTGCTGGAAAACCTGCCGGACTACATGGTGCCCGCCGTGTTCGTGCATCTCGAAGCATTGCCGCTGAGCCCCAACGGCAAACTTGACCGCAAGGCGCTGCCGGCCCCCGATCTGGCGGCGCAGACCGCCCGTGAATACGAAGCCCCGGTCGGCGAAGTGGAAACCGCGCTCGCGCAGCTCTGGGCTGAATTGCTCAAGGTTGAGCGGGTAGGGCGCCACGACCATTTCTTCGAACTCGGTGGTCACTCGCTGCTGGCGGTGAATCTGGTGGCGCGGATGCGCCGTGCCGGCCTGAGCGCCGACATTCGCGTGCTGTTCAACCAGCCGACCCTCGCCGCGCTGGCCGCTGCCGTGGGCGGTGAACCGAAAACCGAAGTTGCGGCCAACCTGATCACTGCGGACTGCACGCGCATCACCCCCGAGCTGCTGCCACTGGTGGCGCTCGACCAGCCGAGCATTGACCGCATCGTCGCCAGCATCCCCGGCGGTGTGGCCAACGTGCAGGATATTTATCCGCTGGCGCCGTTGCAGACCGGCATCCTGTTCCACCATTTGTCCGCCGCACAGGGCGATCCGTATGTGTTGCAGGCGCAGTTCGCGTTTGCCGATGAGCAACGCCTTGACGCTTTCACCCATGCCTTGCAGAACGTGATCCAGCGCCACGACATCCTGCGCACTTCGCTGTTCTGGGACGGGCTGCAAGACCCGGTGCAAGTGGTCTGGCGTGAGGCGCCGCTGGCGTGCGAAGCGCTGCAACTGAATGGCGCGGACGGCGATGGACTGGAGCAATTGCGCCGGTGTTTCGACACCACGCAGTACCGCATGGCCGTCAATCAGGCACCACTGATGCGCGTGGTGCACGCCTGGGACGCCGCCCATCAGCGGGTGGTGGCGTTGTTGCTGTTCCATCATCTGGTGATGGACCACGTGGCGCTGGAGGTGCTGCAACATGAAATGCAGGCGTTCCTCAGCGGCCAGCCGCAACGTCTGGCCGAGCCGGTGCCGTATCGCAATTATGTGGCGCACACCCTGTCCGGCTTGAGTGACCAGCAGCACGAAGAGTTCTTCCGCGAGATGCTCGGTGACGTCGACGAACCAACCTTGCCTTACGGGCAGAACCCGGCGCCGGAAGGGCTGGCCACGCAGGCACAGTTGAGCCTCGACACCGCGCTGAGCCGCGACCTGCGCAGTCAGGCGCGGCGTCTGGGTGTCAGCGCGGCGAGCCTGATGCACCTGGCGTGGGCGCAGGTGCTGGGGCAGTTGTCCGGTCGCGATGACGTGGTGTTCGGCACGGTATTGCTTGGTCGGTTGCAAGGTGGCGAAGGCGCGGAACGGGCGCTCGGGGTGTTCATCAACACCTTGCCATTGCGCATCGATCTGCGTGCGCACAGCGTCAAGGGCGCGGCACTGGCGACGCATCAACGGTTGAGCCAGTTGCTGCAACACGAACACGCGCAACTGGCGCGCATCCAGCACTGCAGCGCGATGGCGCCGACCACGCCGCTGTTCAGTTCGTTGTTCAATTATCGTCATGGTGCCTCGGCGCAGGGCGGTTCTGCCGAGGCCCAAACGGCTTGGCAAGGCATGCAATTGCTTGAGGCCGAGGAACACAGCAACTATCGCCTGACCCTCAGCGTCGACGATCTCGGCGAAGGCTTCAGCCTGACCGCACTGGCCGGTGTCGGTATCGATGCACAGCGCATCTGCAACTATCTGCAATGCGCCTTGCACAGCTTGGCGGATGCGCTGGAACACGCGCCGCATCAAGGTTTCGAGCGGCTGTCGATCCTGCCGGACACGGAGCGCGAGCAGTTGTTGCACAGCTTCAACGCGACCCGCGCCAATTACCCACAGGGACTGACGATTGCCCAGCGTTTCGAGCAGCAAGCGCTTGAGCGACCGCAGGCGCTGGCGGCGGTGTTTGCCGATGCTTCGCTGAGCTATGCCGAGTTGAACCGCCAGGCCAACATGCTGGCGCATCACCTGATTGCGTCGGGTGTACAGCCTGACGACCGCGTGGCCATCGTCGCCCGGCGCGGTCTCGATACGCTGGTCGGGCTAATGGCGATTCTCAAGGCCGGCGCCGGTTATGTGCCGGTGGATCCGGCGCACCCGGCGGAGCGCCTGAGCTATCTGCTGCAAGACAGTGCGCCCGTCGCGGTGCTGAGCCAAAGCGATCTGCGTGAACGCCTGCCGGCATTGACGGTGCCGCTGATCGACCTTGATCTGCGCCAATGGTCAAACGAGCGCGTCGACAACCCATCGCTGCCGGCCCTGAGCCCGCAGCATCTGGCTTACGTAATCTACACCTCCGGCTCCACCGGTCTGCCGAAAGGCGTGATGGTCGAGCACCAGGCGCTGAGCAACCTCGTGGACTGGCACTGCGCGGCCTTCGATCTGCACGCCGGCAGCCATACCTCGAGCCTGGCCGGGTTCGGTTTCGACGCCATGGCCTGGGAAGTCTGGCCGGCGCTGTGCGTGGGTGCGACCGTGCATCTGGCGCCAAACCATGACGGCAACGAAGACATCGACGCGTTGCTCGCCTGGTGGCGGGCGCAGCCGCTGGACGTGAGCTTCCTGCCGACCCCGGTGGCCGAATACGCCTTCAGTCAGGAGCCGGCGCATCCGACCCTGAAAACCCTGTTGATCGGTGGCGATCGTCTGCGCCAGTTCAACCGCAACCAGCCGTTCCGGGTGATCAACAATTATGGCCCGACCGAGGCTACGGTGGTCGCCACCTCCGGCCTGATTGCAGCGGGCGACGTGCTGCATATCGGTAAACCGGTGAGCAATGCCACGGTGTATCTGCTCGACGCACGGCAACGCCCGGTACCGCTGGGGGTGATCGGCGAGTTGTATGTCGGAGGTGCCGGCGTGGCCCGTGGTTACCTGAACCGTCCGCAGATGACCGCCGAACGCTTCCTGCGCGATCCGTTCAGCAGCGTGCCGAATGCACGTATGTACCGCACCGGTGACCTTGCGCGCTGGCGCGAGGACGGCACGCTCGAATACCTCGGGCGCAACGACGATCAGGTGAAAATCCGAGGCGTGCGTATCGAGTTGGGCGAGATCGAAACCCGGCTCAATCAGCTCCCCGGCGTCCAGGAGGCGGTATTGCTGGCCCGTGAGGACGAACCCGGTCAGCCACGGTTGGTGGCGTATTACACCGAGCAGGGCGCAGCACTGAGCGTTGGCGATCTGCGCGCCCGGCTGTTGGCGCAACTGCCGGAGTACATGGTGCCGGCGGCATTTGTCAGGCTCGACGGATTGCCGCTGACCGCCAACGGCAAGGTCGACCGCAAGGCATTGCCGAAACCTGACCTGACTGCGCTATTCACCCGCGAATACGTCGAACCGCAAGACGAGCTGGAAACAGCGCTGGCGCAGATCTGGGCCGAGGTGCTGCAGGTCGAGCGGGTTGGCCGCCATGATCACTTCTTCGAACTTGGCGGGCATTCACTGCTGGCCATGCGCATGGTCGCGCAGGTGCGTCAGCAACTGGGGCTGGAACTGGTGCTGGCCGATCTGTTCGCCAACCCTGAACTGGCGGCGGTCGCCGAGTGCCTGTGCGTAGCGCAGGTCAGTAGCCAACCGCAGATCGTAGCGGTGCCGCGTGACGGCACGCTGTCCTTCGCCCAGCAACGCCTGTGGTTCCTCGCGCAAATGGACGGCGGCAATTCGGCGTACAACATTCCGCTTGGCCTGCGCCTGCATGGACGCCTCGATGTCGAAGCCTTGCAGCGCGCACTGACGCAGATCGTTGCGCGGCACGAAACGCTGCGCAGCCGTTTCGTCAGCGTCGACGATCAGGCGCAGGTGGCGATTGCACCGGTCGATAGCGGTCTGCTGTTGCAGGTGGAGGACCTGCGCCAGGATCCACAGGCCGAAGCCACGGTGCAGGCACTGCTCGCGCAGGAAGCCGCGACTGCCTTCGATCTGCAGCACGATCCGCTGATTCGCGCACGCCTGCTGCGTCTGGCTGACGATCATCATGTGCTGTTGCTGACCGTGCATCACATCGTCGCCGATGGCTGGTCGATGGGCGTGCTGACCCGTGAGCTGATGGCGCTGTACCAAGCCTTCAGTCACGGGCAACCGAATCCGTTGCCACCACTGGCGCTGCAATACGGCGACTACGCCGTGTGGCAGCGGCGCTGGCTCAGCGGTGAAGTGCTGCAGCGGCAGAGCGATTACTGGCAGCAGACCCTCGACGGCGCGCCGGCCTTGCTGACCCTGCCCACCGACCGTCCGCGTCCGGTACAGCAAGATTTCGCCGGCAGCAGCGTCGAAGTACGCCTGGATGAGCATCTGAGCACCGGGCTCAAAGCCTTGAGTCAGCGTCACGGCGTGACTCTGTTCATGACCCTGATGAGTGCCTGGTCGCTGTTGCTGAGTCGTCTGTCCGGGCAGTCCGACGTGGTGATCGGCTCGCCGGTGGCCAACCGCACCCGGGCCGAGATCGAAGGCCTGATCGGCATGTTCGTCAACACCCTGGCCCTGCGCATCGACACCTCGGGCGAACCGAACGTGGCCACGCTGCTGGCACGGGTCAAGGCGCGCACGCTGGAGGCGCAGGCGCATCAGGATCTGCCGTTCGAGCAAGTGGTGGAAATCACCCGGCCGGCGCGCAGTCTGGCGCACAGCCCGTTGTTCCAGAGCACGCTGAGCTGGGACAGCAACGTCGGGCCGAACCTGGCGTTGGGCGATCTGCGCCTCGAAGGTGTGGCCGCGCCGGGCCAGGTGGCCAAGTTCGACCTGACCCTGACCCTGGGTGAGGTCAACGGGGTGATTCGCGGATCGCTGGAGTACGCCACGGCGTTGTTCGATCAAGCGACCGTCGAGCGTTATGTCGGCTACCTGCAGCGCCTGCTGGCGGCGATGGTCAGCGATGAGCAGACGGTGTTGGAGCGGGTGGCGTTACTCACCGAGCCAGAGCGTCAGCGCTTGCTCTACGAGTTCAACGCCACCGCACGCGAATACCCGCAGACGTTGACCGTGCACGGGATTTTCCAGCAGCAGGCAGCGGCGCATCCCAAGGCGGTGGCGGCGGTGCATGGCGAGCATTCGCTGAGCTACTTTGAACTGAACGCCCAGGCCAACCGTCTGGCGCATCACTTGATCAGCCAGGGCGTGCAGCCGGGCGATCACGTGGCGATCCTGTTGCCGCGTTCGCTGGAGCTGCTGGTGGCGCAACTGGCGATTGCCAAGTGCGCGGCGGCCTATGTGCCGCTGGATATCAATGCGCCGAGCGAGCGGCAGGCGTTCATGGTCGAAGACTGTCACGCGGCGGCGTTGCTGACCCTCAGCAGTGAAGTCATCGACTACGCTGCGCCACGCATCGACCTCGACCGCTTGACCCTCAGCGGCCAACCGACGCACAACCCGAATCTGGCGCAGTCCTCGGAGTCGCTGGCGTACATCATGTACACCTCCGGCTCCACCGGCACGCCGAAAGGCGTGATGGTGCCGCACCGCGCCATCGGCCGCCTGGTGCTGAACAACGGCTACGCCGATTTCAATGCGCAGGACCGCGTGGTGTTCGCCTCCAACCCGGCGTTCGACGCCAGCACCATGGACATCTGGGGACCGCTGCTCAACGGCGGGCGTGTGGTGGTGATCGATCACCAGACCCTGCTTGATCCGAACGCGTTCGGCCATGAATTGAGCGCCTCCGGGGCGACTGTGCTGTTCGTCACCACTGCGCTGTTCAACCAGTACGTGCAGTTGATTCCGCAGGCGCTGAAAGGCCTGCGCATTCTGCTGTGTGGCGGTGAACGGGGCGATCCGGCAGCGTTCCGTCGACTGCTGGCCGAGGCGCCAGAGTTGCGCATCGTGCATTGCTACGGCCCGACCGAAACCACCACTTACGCCACGACGTTTGAAGTGCGTGAAGTGGCGGAAAACGCCGAGAGCGTGCCGATTGGCGCGCCGATCTCCAACACTCAGGTGTACGTGCTCGACGCGCATCAGCAACCGGTGCCGATGGGCGTGACCGGCGAGTTGTACATCGGCGGGCAGGGCGTGGCGCTGGGTTATCTGAATCGCCCGGATCTGACCGCCGAGAAGTTTCTGTGTGATCCGTTCAGCGAGCAGCCGGGCGCGCTGCTGTATCGCACGGGCGACCTCGCGCGCTGGCTGGCCCCGGGGCAGCTCGATTGCATCGGGCGCAATGACGATCAGGTGAAAATTCGCGGTTTCCGTATCGAACTGGGCGAAATCGAAAACCGCCTGCTCAACTGCCAGGGGATCAAGGAAGCGGTGGTGCTGGCGCGCCGCGATGGTCAGGACATCTCCCGTCTGGTGGCGTACTACACCGCCCACGCCGGGCGCCTGGACAGCGCCGATCTGCACGCGCAGTTGCTGGCGCGACTGCCGGAATACATGGTGCCGAGCGCGTGGGTACAACTGGATGTACTGCCGTTGAACAACAACGGCAAGGTTGACCGCAAGGCGCTGCCGGCGCCGACCCAGGCAGCGATGCTCAGTCGGGTGTATGTCGCGCCGATCTCGGCGCTGGAACAACATTTGGCGCGGATCTGGGCTGGCTTGTTGCAGCTCGAACAGGTCGGTCGTCACGACAACTTCTTCGAACTGGGCGGGCATTCGTTGCTGGCGATGCGCATGCTGTCGCAGGTGCGCCAGCAGTTGGGCGTCGAGCTGACACTGGCCGAGTTGTTCGCCAACCCCGAGCTGGCTGCTGTCGCCGAGGTGCTGAGCCGGGCGGGGCGCAGCACCTTGCCGGAGATTTTGCCGGCACCCCGTGATCAGCTATTACCGCTGTCTTTCGCTCAGCAACGCCTGTGGTTCCTGGCGCAGATGGATGGCGGCAACAGCGCCTACAACATCCCGGTCGGTCTGCGCCTGCGTGGTCGGCTGGATGAAGACGCGCTGCAACGGGCACTGGCACGCATCGTCGCGCGTCACGAAACCCTGCGCAGCCGCTTCAGCCAGATCGACGATCAGCCGCAGGTGTTGATCCTGCCGGCCGAGATCGGTCTGTTGCTGGCGGTAGAAGACTTGCGTCAGCACCCACAGGCTGACAACGCCTTGCGTGGCCTGATCGAGGAACAGGCCTGCGCCTCCTTCAATCTGCAGCACGATGCGCTGCTGCGCGGACGTCTGGTGCGTCTGGCCGACGACCATCATGTGCTGTTGCTGACGCTGCACCACATCATCGCCGATGGCTGGTCGATGGGCGTGCTGACCCGTGAGCTGGCCGCGTTGTATCAAGCGTTCAGCCGTGGCGAAGACGATCCGCTGCCGCCGCTGGCGCTGCAATACACCGACTACGCAGTGTGGCAACGGCGCTGGCTCAGCGGCGAGGTGCTGCAGCGCCAGAGCGATTACTGGCAGCAGACCCTGACCGGCGCGCCGGCCTTGCTGACCCTGCCCACCGACCGTCCGCGTCCGCCACAGCAGGACTATTCCGGCAGCCGCGTCGACATGCTGCTTGATCAACACTTGAGCGCCGGTTTGAAAGCCTTGTGTCAGCGTCGCGCGGTGACGCCGTACATGGTGATCATGAGCGCCTGGGCGATGTTGCTCAGTCGTTTGTCCGGGCAGAACGACGTGGTGATTGGCTCGCCAGTGGCCAACCGCACCCGCGCCGAGATCGAAGGCCTGATCGGCATGTTCGTCAACACCCTGGCGCTGCGCATCGACACCTCGGGCGAACCGAGCGGCGAGGCGCTGCTGGCGCGGGTCAAGGCGCGGACTCTGGACGCTCAGGCGCATCAGGATCTGCCGTTCGAGCAAGTGGTGGACATCAGCAAACCGGTCCGCAGCCTGTCGCACAGCGCGTTGTTCCAGACCATGCTCAGTTGGGACAACAACGACGATCCGAGCCTGACCCTCGGCGACCTGACCCTGGAAGGGGTGGCCGGCGACAGCCATTTTGTGAAATTCGATCTGTCGCTGAGTCTTGGCGATTCGCACGACGGCATTCGCGGTTCGTTGCGCTACGCCACGGCGTTGTTCGATGAGTCGACGGTGCAGCGTTTCGTCGGCTACTTCCAGCGGCTGCTGGCGGCGTTGGTCAACGACGATCAGGCCGTGCTTGCGCGAGTGCCGTTGCTCGCACCGCAGGAGCAGCAGCGTTTGCTGGTCGATTTCAATGCCAGCGCCGTTGATTGTCCGCTGGAGCAGCCGTTGCATGGCTTGTTCGAAGCGCAGGTGCGGCGCAAACCGGACGCCATCGCGCTGCAATCCGCGCAGGGAACCCTGACTTACCGCGAGCTCAATCAGCGTGCTAACCGTTTGGCCCAGCATCTGCGCGAACTCGGTGTGCAGCCGGATGCGCGGGTGGCGATCTGCGTCGAGCGCGGGCTGGATTTGGTGGTCGGTCTGCTCGGCATCCTCAAGGCTGGCGGCGCCTATGTGCCGCTGGATCCGGGGTATCCGGCGGAGCGTCTGGCCTACATGCTCAAGGACAGCACGCCTGTGGCGGTGCTGGTGCAAACGGCGACTCGCGGGTTGTTCGATGAAGGTGCCGCGGCGTTGATCGACCTGGATCACGACAGTTGGCAACATTTGCCGGATCACGATTCGCCAGTGCCGGGCCTCAGTGCCTCGAATCTTGCGTACATGATCTACACCTCGGGCTCTACCGGGTTGCCGAAAGGCGTGATGATCGAACACCGCAGCGCCTGCAATATGGTGCATTGGGGGTCGCAGATTTCGCCCCCGACCGAACACGGTGCGTTGCTGCAAAAAGCGCCGTTCAGCTTCGACAGTTCGGTGTGGGAGATTTTCTGGCCGCTGTGTTCGGGGATGCGTCTGGTACTGGCGCGACCGGACGGCAATCGCGATTCGGCGTATGTGGTGCAGACCATTCGTGAGCAGCAGGTGACGGTGGTCAAGTTCGTCCCGGCGCTGTTGCAGCAGTTCATCGAACAGGATGGCGTCGAACAGTGCACCAGCCTGACCGATGTGCTCAACGGCGGTGGTGAACTCAGTGCAGCGCTGGCGCGCCAAGTGCGCGATCGCCTGCCGTGGGTGCGGTTGCACAACGTTTACGGCCCGACTGAAACCACGGTGGACAGCACGGGCTGGACGCTGGAACCGCACATGCCAGTGCCGGAAAACGTGGTGCCGATCGGCAAGGCTCTGAGTAACACGCGTTTGTACGTGCTCGATGCGTACGGTCAACCGGTGCCGCAAGGCGTCAGCGGCGAGTTGCACATTGGCGGCGTCGGCGTGGCGCGTGGTTATCACGGACTGCCGGAGATGCAGGCCGAGCGCTTCATCGACAGCCCGTTTGTTGCGGGTGATCGCCTGTACCGTACGGGGGATCTGGCGCGCTACAACAATCATGGGGAACTGGAATTCCTCGGCCGCAATGACTTCCAGATCAAGCTGCGTGGCTTGCGACTGGAGCCGGGGGAAATCGAGGCGCGGCTGATCGAACATCCGGCGGTTCGCCAAGCGGTGGTGATGGTGCGCGATGAGCGTCTGGTGGCCTGGTACAGCTTGCGCGCCGGCATCGACGCGCCATCGCTGGAAACCTTGCGCGGCCATGTGCTGGAGCGTTTGCCCGAGTACATGGTGCCGGGCGCGTTCGTATTGCTCGACGCTTTGCCGCTGACACCGAACGACAAGATCGACCGCAAGGCCCTGCCGGAACCGGGTGCAGACGCGGTGATCAACCGCCCATACGTGGCGCCACAGGGTGAAGTCGAAACCGCGCTGGCGCAGATCTGGAGCGAGGTGCTTGGCGTCGAACAGGTCGGTCGTCACGACAACTTCTTTGAACTGGGCGGGCATTCGTTGCTGGCGGTGAAGCTGGTCAATCTGCTGCAACGGGCCGGGCTGCAACTGTCGCTGGCCGAGCTGTTCCAGCATCCGAGCATCGAGTCTGCCGCCGCGCTGCTCAGTCAGGGCGAGGCGCCCGGTCAGCCTGACGGGCTGGTCGTGGTGCGTGCCGGGGCGCACGGTACGCCGCTGTTTCTGATGCATGAATTCAGCGGCAGGGACGTATATTTCCCGACGCTGGCCCAGCACATCGGTGGCGAGTTCCCGATTTACGGCCTGCCCGGTGTGCCGCTGGGGCAAGCGCAATTGCGCACGCTTGAGTGCATGGCGCAGCGCATGGTCCGGATCATCCGCGCGGTACAGCCTCACGGGCCGTATCGGCTGGCGGGCTGGTCGTTCGGCGGGGTGCTGGCGCATGAGGTCGCCCAGCAATTGCTCGGTCTCGATGAACCGGTGGAATTCATCGGCATGCTCGACAGCTATGCGCCAAACCCGCTCGCCCAGGACAAGGCAATGTGGAGCGGCGAGGGCCTCGACAAGCGCCAGTTACTTGGCCATTGCCGAGGGCGTTCGCTGATGCTGGGTGCCGAAAGCGAGGCGGCGCTGGCGGCGGTGCAAGTGCTGGAAGCACAAGTCGAACAACTGGATTTCCCCGAGCTGTTCAAGCGCTGTCAGGCGCAGCAACTGACCGATCCGGAACTGGCCACGGTCAGCGCGGCGGACGCCTGGCATTACTTTGATCGCGAAGCGGCGCATCGTCTGGCGCTGGCGCATTACCGGGTCAGCCCCGCGAGCCAGCCGATCCACTTGTTCCGTGCCCAAGAGTTGATGGACGGCCAGTCGATGCCGAGCCCGGCGCGCGGCTGGGAAGAGCGCTTCGACATTGGCTTGCTGCGTTGCATCGACATCCCCGGCGATCACCGGACCATGATGAAGCACCCGCACATCCAAGCGCTTGGCCAGGCCATTACCCAGGCGCTGGAAACCCTGGTGACGCCGGAACCGGCGCTGTATCAACCGCTGCTGACGATTCAGACCGGGCAGCCGGGGTATGCGCCGATTTTCTGCATGCCGGGGGCGGGTGACAGCGTCACCGGGTTCATTCACCTGACCGAGGCGATAGGCCCGGAATGGCCGATCATCGGTCTGCAACCGCGCGGGCTGGACGGCGTCAGTGTGCCGCACAGCGCGGTCGAAGCCGCTGCCGCGTTCTACCTGCAAGCCATCGAGCAGATCCACCCGCAAGGGTCGCTGCACCTGATCGGCCATTCGTTCGGCGGCTGGGTCGCGCATGCCATGGCCGCGCAGTTGCAGGCCGCCGGGCGCGAGGTGGCTTCGCTGACGTTGATCGACAGCGAGGCACCGGGCGGTGACGGCACGGCGGGCAAACCGTACACGGCCACTGCCGCGCTGCAACGGCTGATTGACACCCTGCAATTGTCCTGTGGCAAGTCGCTGGGCATCGATCCTGCGACCTTCGCCAACGCCGACGACACCACGCAACTGCGTCTGCTGCACGCAGGCATGGTGCGCGCCGGGGTGTTGTCGGAGCGCGCGGCGCCGGATGCGATGCACGGCCCGGTACGCACCTTCGCCAGCGCCTTGCGCACGGTCTATCAACCATGTCTGGCCTACAGCGGGCCGGTGCGGCTGGTGCTGGTTGATGACCCGACGCTGGACGAGTGGGGCAATCAGCGCGAACAGGCGGCGGTGCTTGCAGGCTGGCAGCGACAGGTCAGCGATCTGGCGGTGTGGTACGGGCCGGGCAACCACTTCACGATTCTCAAGGCGCCCAACGTCTTCAGTTTCGCCGCATGGTGGCATGACGGTCTGTCGCTGGCGGTCGGCGAAGTGCTGTCCTGAGTATGGTTGTTCTATCAAGACCCGGCCGCCGGCCGGGTTCATCCCTGAACGGACTTGTGGTTATTTATGGAAAAGTCGAAGTTGCGCAAAGTCGGTATGGGGTTGGCATTGGCGGCGGTGGCCGGGTTGGTGCTGTACACGGTGCAGGCACCGGCCGAAGCGCCGAAATACCAGACCGCCCCGGTCGAACGCTCGGATATCGAAAACACCGTGCTCGCCACCGGTTTGCTGGAAGGCGTCAAGCAAGTGGATGTCGGCGCTCAGGTGTCGGGGCAGTTGAAGTCGCTCAAGGTCAAGGTTGGCGACAAGGTGAAGAAGGGCCAATGGCTGGCCGAGATCGATCCGCTGGTGCTGCAGAACACCCTGCGTCAGGCGCAGGTCGATGAGGAAAACCTGCAGGCGCAAAAGCGCGCCACGCAGGCCCAGCTCAAACAGACCAAAGCGATTTACCAGCGCTATCAGAACCTGCAGGAAGACGCGTCGATCTCGCGTCAGGATTTCGAAACCGCGCAATCGGACTACGAGGTGCAGCAGGCCAATCTGCTGTCGCTGGACGCGCAGATCAAAAGTGCGCACATCCAGATCGACACCGCCAAGGTCAATCTCGCGTACACGCGGATCGTCGCGCCGATCGATGGCGACGTGGTCGGCATCGTCACCCAGGAAGGCCAGACCGTGATCGCCAACCAGTTGGCGCCGATCCTGCTGAAACTGGCGGATCTGGACACCATGACCATCAAGGCCCAGGTGTCGGAGGCCGACGTGATTCATATCGCGCCGGGGCAGCAGGTGTATTTCACTATTCTCGGCGAGGACAAACGCTATTACGGCAAGCTGCGCGGCACTGAGCCGGCGCCGCAGAACTTCCTCGAAACGCCGCCGGCCGGCACCCCGAAACAGAACACTGCAGTGTTTTACAACGCGTTGTTCGAGGTGCCCAATCCCGACCATCGCTTGCGCATCTCGATGACCGCGCAGGTGCGTATCGTCCTCGATACCGCGCAATCGGTGCTGACCGTACCGGTGGCCGCGCTCGGGCCACGCAACGCCGATGGCAGCTTTCCGGTGCGGGTGCTCGATTCCAAGGGCCAAGCGCAGTCGCGCAACGTCCAGACCGGGATCAACAACAACGTCAAAGTGCAGATCAATCAGGGCCTCAGCGAAGGCGAGCGGGTGGTGATCGGTGATCCGTTGCCCGCCGTGGCGGGGGCTTGAGCATGACGCAGCCGTTACTGCAACTGACCGGCATCACCCGCAGTTTTACCGCCGGCGACCGTGAATTTCTCGCACTGAAGAACATCAACCTGACGATCAGTGCCGGGGAAATGGTGGCGATCATCGGCGCCTCCGGCTCCGGCAAATCAACCCTGATGAACATCCTCGGCTGCCTCGATTACGCCACCGCCGGCAGCTACAAGATCAACGGCCAAGAGACCCGCGACCTTGACGATCAGGCGCTGGCCGAACTGCGCCGCGATTACTTCGGTTTCATCTTCCAGCGCTATCACTTGCTGCCGCACCTGAGCGCGATGCACAACGTCGAGATGCCAGCGATCTACGCCGGCATCCCCGCGCCGCAACGCCACGCCCGCGCCCGCGAGTTGTTGGCGCGACTGGGTCTCGACGGGCACCTGACCCACCGGCCGAGCCAGCTCTCCGGTGGTCAGCAGCAACGGGTGAGTATCGCCCGGGCCTTGATGAATGGCGGGGAAGTGATTCTCGCCGACGAACCCACCGGCGCCCTCGACACCGCCAGCGGCAAGGAAGTGATGCGCATCCTGCTGGAGCTGCACGCGGCCGGGCACACGGTGATTCTGGTGACCCACGACCCGAAAGTCGCGGCCAATGCCGAGCGCATCATCGAAGTCAGCGACGGAGAAATCCTCAGCGACCGGCGCAACCAGCGCGACACCGGGCAACTGTCGGACGAAGACGTGCCACCAAAACCCCCGGCGACCCGCCGCCTGGTGGCCAGCCTCGGGCTGTTCAAGGAAGCCTTCAACATGGCCTGGGTGGCGCTGATTTCGCACCGCATGCGCACCTTGCTGACCATGCTCGGGATTGTCATCGGCATCACCTCGGTGGTGTCGATTTCGGCGATCGGTGAGGGCGCGAAAAATTACGTGCTCAAGGACATTTCGGCGATTGGCAGCAATACCATCGATATCTATTCCGGCAGCAGTTTCGGCGACAAGCGCGCCGCCTCGATCGAGACACTGGTGCCGGCGGATGTCACCGCGCTGAATCAACTGTATTACGTCGACAGCGCCACCCCGGTGGTCGGTCGCAGCATGCTTCTGCGTTATCGCAACATCGACCTCGACGCGCAGATCAATGGCGTCAGTGATCAGTATTTCCAGGTTCGCGGAATCAAACTGGAGGCGGGCATCACCTTCAGCGAGAGCGATGCGCGGCGCCAGGCGCAGGTGGTGGTGATCGACTACAACACCCGGCATCGGTTGTTCGGCGAGGGTGTCGATCCGCTGGGCCAGGTGATCCTGATCGGCAACCTGCCGTGCACCGTGATCGGCGTGGCCGCCGAGAACAAGAACCTGTTTGCCTCGGGCAAAACCCTCAACGTCTGGGTGCCCTACGAAACCGCCGCCGGGCGTATCCTGGGCCAACGCTTTCTCGACAGCATCAGCGTACGGATCAAGGACGGCCAGTCGAGCAAAGTCGTGGAAAATCACGTCACCCAATTGATGCTGCAACGCCACGGCATCAAGGACTTCTACACCAACAACCTCGACAGCGTGATGCAGACCGTGCAGAAAACCAGCCGTTCGCTGGCCTTGCTGCTGTCGCTGATCGCGGTGATTTCGCTGGTGGTCGGCGGCATCGGCGTGATGAACATAATGCTGGTGTCGGTCACCGAGCGTACGCGCGAGATCGGCATTCGCATGGCGGTCGGCGCACGCCAGTCGGACATTCGTCAGCAGTTTCTGGTGGAGGCGGTGATGGTCTGCCTGCTCGGCGGGGCCATCGGCATTTCCCTGTCGTATGCCATCGGCCATCTGTTTTCGCTGTTCATCAAGGAATGGGAGATGGTGTTCTCCATGGCCTCGGTGCTGACGGCGGTGATCTGCTCGACGTTGATTGGCATCGTCTTCGGCTTCGTCCCCGCGCGTAATGCATCGCGCCTGGACCCGATCGAGGCGCTGGCGCGGGACTGATTGCCGAAGCTGATTGGCCGGGCTCGTGCACTGAAGTGCACAAATCGAAAGGGACGGGTCATGAACCCGTCCCTGTTTTTCGCTTTCCAACTGTGGGAGCGGGCTTGCCAGCGATGACGGCCTACCCGCCGACCAACCTCCCACCTGAATGCACGCACTCCAACTGTGGGAGCGAGCCTGCTCGCGAAAGCGGCCTCACAGTCGACCAGTCCCTGACTGAATGCACTCGGTCAAATGGTGGGAGCTGGCTTGCCAGCGATGGCGGCCTACCCGCCAACCAACCTCCCACCTGAATGCACGCATTCCAACTGTGGGAGCGAGCCCGCTCGCGAAAGCGGCATAACAGACAAAATCAAAACAACAGAGCAAACCCCGCAAATAAACATAACCCCGCAACCGCGTTTAAAGTACACGAACCGTTACGCCATAACGGCTACAACGCCTTGCGCCGTTACCTACGCGTACGCCAGAATCCGCCGGCTTACACGGCTATGGGGCGGGCTATATCGTTTCCCTGTCACTGAAAATCAGTGATCGGGTTTGGTAGCCCGTTTCTAAGTGTGATGGCGACACCGTGTGCAGTCCCTTTTCAGGGGCTCGATTTTATGGTGGCCATGCGTGGGGCTCCTTCGGGAGCGCCGGGTTTTCCTGCTTAGACCGGTCTACCAACCCGCGTATGGCCGCCACCCTCGTTTGGTAGCGAGAGTGATGGCTCCTTACTTTTGCTAAGCAGGAGCTTCATCCATGTTCAAAGCCACACCCAACCCCCCGGACACCTCAATCCCGTACGACCCAGCCCTCGACCCGCAGAAGATAAAAGCGGCCACCGACCGCGCCATCAACTTCTACCTCAACCCCGGCGCACTGAAGATCTCGATCCCTTTAACACCCTCAAGCAAATCCAACAGAATCTTCCTCATCGACCCCACCGTGGACGAGGAAACCTTGCTCGTCGAAGCCTGCGAATCTTTAGCCGCCGCCAGTGACATGGCCCGAGATATCGGCGACACCGTCGACAACTCGCAGCGCCGGGCGATGCTGATGCTGCATCAGGTAATCATGCTCAGTGAACTGATGGTCAACCGGATACTCGATGGCCGCCGCGTGCCGAACTAACTGCCCGGTCCCCGTGTAGGAGCTGCCGCAGGCTGCGATCTTTTGATTTTGTTTTTAAGATCAAGATCAAAAGATCGCAGCCTGCGGCAGCTCCTACAGTGAGTAATCCTTTCAAAGTGCCCCGATCGGAGTTCCAACTGATGCCCGAACCCAAGCCCAACCCGCCGGCCACAGAGTCGGTATCACCCTACGAATCCCTCAACTCCAGAAAGCTCCACGAAGCCGCCGAACGCGCCCTCGACCATTACCTCGCGCCCGCGAACATCATGGCAACGCCGTACACCCCCAGCAGCATGTTCCTGGTCAACCCACAAACCGACACCGAATCCCTGCTGGCCAACGCCTGCGAATCCCTGGCCTCGGCCACCGTCATGCTTGGTGATTTCGCCGGAACGCTGGAAGGGCCGGGTCGCAATACGGTGTTGGGCATTGCGCAAGTGGTGATGCTGGGGGAGTTGGCGGTGAATCAAGCGCTGGATAGAGTTGTGCCGAAGGATTAGGCCCCCAATGTAAAAAACCGCCGCCCGGGGAGGGCGGCGGTTTTTTGTTCGGTTGCGGACTCAGGCTGCGCTGGTGGCGTGGCTGGTGTCCTCTGGCGAATACATCCAGCGCATCAACGAATGCCGGCCGCTGATCCCCAGTTTGATCGCCGCGCGCTTGAGATAGCTTTCCACCGTGTTGACCTTCAGTTGCAACTGTTCGGCCAGCTCCGGCGCGGTACGTCCGGCGAGCAACCCGATGCACACTTCGGTTTCGCGATTGGACAGGCTCAGGCCCAGTTGCTGTAAACGCTCGTTGAAGCGCTGCCGCAGGTTTTCCAGGCCCTGTTGCGCGCCGTCCGCGCCGGGCGACGGGTCTTCTGTGTTGGCCTGCTGGGGTTGCAGGGCGTGAATGTGTTTTTCCAGCATCGGCAACAGCACCGGAGAAATGTCCTGCAACAAACTCTGCTCCTGAGCCGAGAACCGTTGCGACTGGTCGTTGCGATACACCGAAATCACGTAGCGGTAGCCGTCCTTGCGCCGGGTCAGGTGCAATTGTGAGGCGTCGGCGCTGGCCCCGGCTGGCGGCTCCATTGGCTCGCTCGAGCGTGCGGCAATCTGTTCGCAGAATACCGTTTCAGCCTGCTGGGCCGAGTCTTTGCCGGTTTCCAGTGGGTGGCGATGGGCGGGGCGGCCCACCGGCTCGACGCGCATCTGGCGAATGTGTGTGGCGTCCACCGCCAGTTGAGTCTGGATCAGGTCATGCAGCATCCGCGGAAAGTGCCGGCTGCCGGTGCTCGCAATGACTTTACCGATGTGGGGAAACAGGTGTGAATTCATAAACATCATCCATGAGTTGCAGGTGAAACAGTCCCATTCCTGAGCTGCGTCGAGCATGTTCCCTGGTCGGCGCAAATGTCAGGATGTGGATCCTATCCTAGTACAACGTTTGAAAGACGGTTTAATGAAGGTGTTATTAGCTCATAACTTCATCCACAGGGTTATGCGGTGAACCCAGGGTTGTCGGCTTGTCGAGATCATTGTGGGAGCGGTGAACTCAGGAATGACGGCCTGCCGAGATCCAGTGTGGGAGCGGGCTTGCTCGCGAAAGCGGTGTGTCAGCCATTTGAGATGTTGCCTGGAATGAACCCTTCGCGGGCAAGCCCGCTCCCACAGAGTTATGGGGCACCGCCTACCCGCAAGGCCTCAACTTGATTGGCGCAACGGTGGAGAGGGTCCTGAAC
Organism: Pseudomonas sp. lyk4-TYG-107; assembly: GCF_030209055.1. Lineage (NCBI taxonomy): Bacteria > Pseudomonadati > Pseudomonadota > Gammaproteobacteria > Pseudomonadales > Pseudomonadaceae > Pseudomonas > Pseudomonas sp. lyk4-TYG-107. The sequence continues at coordinate 43,495 of NZ_JARVST010000015.1, read as the reverse complement.
CGGGCACCGTACAGTTTGATGATCGCCAAACCAATTCCCGAGGCGGATTGAGTTGGAGGCTGGCAAGCCTGTGTTGTGTCGCCAGGATTGTCCGTTATGAGTTGACAGTGAAACGCTTTTCAACCGATTTATCCGTTCAGGCGGTATCCGTAATCTGTGCCCATGTTCAACGCAACGCCCACTACCTCAACCAAGAAAAGGGATTCAAACATGAGCACTGCAACCTACAACCGCCTGAACAAAGACGACGCCGTAGTCCTGCTGGTCGACCACCAGACCGGTCTGATTTCTCTGGTTCAGGACTTCTCGCCGAACGAGTTCAAGAACAACGTCCTGGCGCTTGCCGACCTAGCGAAATTCTTCAACCTGCCGACCATTCTCACCACCAGTTTCGAACAAGGCCCCAACGGCCCGCTGGTCCCGGAACTGAAAGAAATGTTCCCGGACGCGCCGTACATCGCCCGCCCAGGCCAGATCAACGCCTGGGACAACGAAGACTTCGTCAAGGCGATTAAGGCCACCGGCCGCAAACAGATCATCATCGCCGGTGTCGTGACCGACGTCTGCGTCGCATTCCCGACCCTGTCGGCACTGGCCGAAGGCTTTGACGTATTCGTCGTCACCGACGCCTCCGGCACCTTCAACACCACCGTCCAGCAAGCCGCGTGGAGCCGCATGACCCAGGCCGGCGCACAAATGATGAACTGGTTCTCGGTCGCCTGTGAGCTGCACCGCGACTGGCGCAACGACATCGAAGGGCTGGGCAATCTGCTGTCGCAGCGGATTCCGAACTACCGGAACCTGATGAACAGTTACTCGGCGTTGACCGCGCAGCAGAAGTGATTGCAGCGTTGTGAACGTGAAAGCCTGCCCTGAAAAGCAGGCTTTCTTTGTTTGCGCCGCGGCATCAACGTTACTACCCGGCGCGATGAACCGAGCGCTGGCTTCTGCGGTTTTTTGATCAGACTCAGCTGGGTTTTCCGTGACGTTTACGGCTAATCTGCGCACTCGCTGACGACAACAAGACAAAAACAGGAGTCACTGATGCAACCGATCCGTCTCGGTCTGGTGGGCTACGGCAAGATTGCCCAGGATCAACATGTGCCGGCGATCAACGCCAATCCCGGATTTCGTCTGGTGGCGGTCGCCACGCAAGGTAAACCCTGTGCCGGGGTGGAGAACTTTAACTCGTTGAGCGAGTTGCTGGAGAACGGCCCCGAGGTGGATGCGATTGCGTTTTGTACGCCGCCGCAAGGTCGGTTCGCACTGGTGCAGCAGGCGCTGGCCGCCGGCAAACATGTGTTGGTGGAAAAACCGCCGTGCGCCACGCTGGGTGAGGCGCTGGCCCTGGTCAGTCAAGCGCAGCAACAGGGTGTCAGTGCGTTGTTCGCCTGGCATTCGCGCTACGCCCCAGGTATCGAAGCCGCCCGCGACTGGCTCGCCGGCCGCACGCTGCAAAGCGTGCAGATCGACTGGAAGGAAGACGTGCGCAAGTGGCATCCCGGTCAGACGTGGATCTGGCAACCCGGTGGTCTGGGCGTTTTCGATCCGGGCATCAATGCCTTGTCGATTGTCACCCGTTTGCTGGCGCAGCCATTGTTTGTCGAAGCCGCCGAACTGCGTGTACCGGACAACTGCCAGTCGCCGATTGCCGCGTCGATCAAGATGTCCGACGCGAACCGACTCGACGTGCAGGCCGAGTTCGATTTCGACCACGGTCACGACGAACTCTGGAGCATCGAGATTCGCTGTGCCGAAGGAGTGCTGCGCCTGGACAACGGCGGGGCGTTGCTGAGCATCGACGGCGTGCGCCAAGTGGTGTCGGAAGAGGGCGAGTACACCGCGGTGTATCGACACTTCCGGCAACTGATTGGCGATCGGGCCAGCGACGTCGATCTGCAGCCGCTGCGGCTGGTGGCTGACAGTTTCTTTATCGGCAGCCGGGTGGCAGTCGAACCGTTTTATGACCCGGCACGTTGATCAGTTGAAGCGGGAGAGCTGTCGCGTGATGACAGCGAACTTGAGCGTCAGGCCTAAGCTAATGCAAAAAGGGTATTTGTTCGTGGTTTTTAAGATCGTTTAGTTTTGTCTCACGACGAATCAAACGCATCAAACCGATAGACCCCCGATTGCCATGACGGCACACGCTGAATCGATCAAAGGCTCTTCAGGTTTGGTTCACACGGGAGTGAATCATGCCGCATACCCTCGATATCACCACGCTGCCGACGCTGGACCTTTCGTTGTTCGAAGGCACCGCGCAACAGCGTTATGAATTTCTTGAAAACCTGCGTCACGCCGCGCGTGACGTCGGCTTTTTCTATCTCACCGGCCATGGCATCGACAGCGACCTGCTCAAGCAGGTGCAGGATCATGCCCGGCAGTTCTTCGCCTTGTCCGAGCACGAAAAGACCGCCGTCGGCATGATCAATTCGCCGCATTTTCGCGGTTACAACCGTGCCGCTTCCGAGATCACTCGTGGTCAACCCGATTGGCGTGAACAGTTCGATCTCGGCGCCGAGCGCGAAGCGTTGCCGCTGGACGCGGACAGTCCGTTGTGGGCTCGGTTGCAGGGCCCCAACCAATGGCCGGCGGCGCTGCCAGAACTAAAACCGCTGCTGCTCGAATGGCAACAGGCGATGACGCGCATGGCGTTGCGTCTGCTGCGTGCCTTTGCCCAGGCGCTGTCGCTGCGGGCGGACGCGTTCGATCAGTTGTACGGCGACAAGCCCAACGAACACATCAAGTTGATGCGCTATCCAGGCCAGGCCGCCAGCGCGAGCCAGCAGGGCGTCGGCGCGCACAAGGATTCCGGGTTCCTCAGCTTTCTCCTGCAAGATCAGCAGGCCGGTCTGCAAGTGGAGGTCGAGGAAGGGCGCTGGATCGATGCGCTGCCCCGCGACAACACGCTGGTGGTGAACATCGGCGAACTGCTGGAGCTGGCCACCAACGGTTATCTTCGCGCCACGGTACACCGCGTGGTTTCGCCGCCCGCAGGCAGCGAACGCTTGTCCATCGCCTTCTTCCTCGGCGCGCAACTCGATGCCGTGGTGCCGCTGTATCCGTTGCCCACCGCGCTGCTGCGCGAAGCGCGTGGCCCGGCGAGTGATCCGCTCAATCCGTTGTTTCGCGATGTCGGCTGGAACTACCTCAAGGGTCGGTTGCGTTCGCACCCCGACGTCGCCCGGCGCTTCTATGCCGACGCGCTGATGCCCGCCGCACCGGCTCGTAAAACCGCCAACGCCTGATTCATCACTCGCTCAAGGACTACGCACATGTTGAAAAAAGCAGGTTTGACCCTGGCCGTGCTCGGCGCGCTGGTGACTTCGTTCGGCGCGCAGGCACTGGAGCCGTTGCGCGTGGCTGCCGACCCGGTGCCCCACGCGCAGATTCTCGCGTACATCCAGACAATCGATCCGCAACTCAAGCTCAAGGTCATCGAGATTCCCAACGGCGTGAACTCCAACGAGCTGTTGGTGCATGGCGATGTCGATGCCAATTACTTCCAGCATCTGCCGTATCTGAAATCCCAGGAGCAAGCGCTGGGGCAAAAACTCGCGGTGGCCGCCACGGTGCATATCGAGCCGCTGGGCATCTATTCGCGCCGGCACAAAAGCTTCGCCGAGGTGCCGGAAAAAGGCACCGTCGCCGTGCCCAACAACGTCACCAACCTGAGCCGTGCGCTGTACCTGTTGCAGGACAACGGCCTGATCAAACTCAAGCCCGGCTTCAAGGATCCGGCGGCCGATCAGGCCACGCCCAAGGACATTGCCGAGAACCCGAAACAGCTGAAGATCCTCGAAATCGAATCGCCGCAAATTCCTCGGGCCCTGGACGACGTCGACCTTGCGGTGATCAACGGCAACTACGCGCTGGAAGCCGGACTGGTGCCGGCCCAGGATGCGCTGGGGCTGGAAAAGGCCGAGCACAATCCGTACGCCAACATTCTGGTGACCACGCCGACACTGCAGAACGATCCGCGCATTGCGCAACTGGCCAAAGACCTGACCTCGCCGCAAGTGGCGAAATACATCACCGATAACTTCAAGGGTTCGGTGATTCCGGTGGAGGATGGCAAGCCATGATCGTCGTCGAGCAGTTGAGCAAGACCTACCCGTCGGCGCCGGCACCAGCACTGGATCAGGTGTCGCTGAGTATTCCCGACGGCGCGATCTACGGCGTTCTCGGGCGTAGCGGGGCGGGCAAGTCGACCCTGTTGCGTTGTCTCAATCTGCTCGAACGCCCGGACAGCGGGCAAATTCTCATCGACGGCGTGGACCTGCTGACCTTGTCGCCCAGCGACCTGCGCCGCCAGCGGCAGCGCATCGGCATGATTTTCCAGGGCTTCAATCTGCTGCACTCGCGTACCGTCTTCGACAACATCGCCGTGCCGCTGGAAATCGCCAACGTCGGCAAACCGTGGCGCCATGTGCGGGTGCGCGAACTGCTGGAACTGGTCGGTTTGACGGACAAGGCGCAAGCCTTTCCCTCGCAGTTGTCCGGTGGGCAAAAACAACGGGTGGGGATCGCCCGCGCGCTGGCTGCCGAGCCTGCGTATCTGCTGTCGGACGAAGCTACCAGCGCGCTGGACCCGGAAACCACCGCGTCGATTCTTGACCTGCTGCGCGATATCAACCGGCAATTGGGCGTGACCATCGTGCTGATCACCCATGAGCTGGAGGTGGTCAAGTCGATCTGCGATCACGCGGCGTTGATGGCGGACGGGCGTCTGGTCGAGTCCGGCCCGGTGCCGCGATTGCTCGCCGATGCGCAATCGAGTCTCGGCACTTCGTTGCGTCCGACCTGCGGCCTGCCGCTGGGCCACGACATTCCCGGTCTCAGCTTCCTCAAGCAATACGGCGTGCGGGCGGCCCAGTCATGAACCGCGCGATCAACTGGGATGAAATCCTGCAACTGGTGTTCAACGCCACCGGCGAAACCCTGTACATGGTCTTGCTTGCCGGGCTGTTCACGCTACTGATCGGTTTGCCGCTCGGGGTGTTGCTGTTTGTCAGTCGGCGCGACGGACTGTGGCCGCTGCCACGGCTCAATGCCGCGCTGGGTTCGCTGGTCAATCTGGGGCGCTCGCTGCCGTTTGTGGTGATGTTGATTGCGCTGATTCCGCTGACGCGTCTGCTGGTCGGCACCACCCTCGGCAGCACCGCGGCGGTGGTGCCGATCACCATTGGCGCGTTTCCGTTTTTTGCGCGGATCGTCGAGAACGCGCTGGATGAAGTCGACAAGGGCCGGATCGAAGCGATCCTCGCCATGGGCGGTGATATCCGCCATGTGATTTTCAAAGTGCTGCTGCCCGAAGCGCTGCCGGCACTACTGGCGGGGATCACTCTGACGCTGGTGATGCTGATCGGTTTCTCCTCGATGGCCGGGGTGATCGGCGGTGGCGGCCTTGGCGATCTGGCGATCCGTTATGGCTATCAGCGTTTCAACAATGAAGTGATGGTCGCCACCGTGGTGGTGCTGGTCATTCTGGTGCAGGGCGTGCAGAGCCTGGGCGACCGGCTGGTACGTTCGCTGGCCCATCGACGTTAAGGAATTTTATGAGTGTCGTCGTGGCCCGCGCGCCGCTGATTCAGGTGCGTGAACTAAGCAAAACCTTCGGCTCGAACCGCGCACTGGATCGCGTCAGCCTGCAGATTCATCCCGCCGAAGTGGTGGCGTTGCTCGGTGCCAACGGTGCCGGCAAATCGACGCTGGTGAAAATTCTCGCCGGCAGCCAGCGCGCCGATGGCGGCGAGATTTACATCGACGGTCAGCCCCGGCAATTCAGCTCGCCGCTGTCGGCACGTCGGGTCGGGATTATCGCGGTGCATCAGCAGATCAACGAGGGCATTGCGCCCGGTTTGAGCGTGGCGGAGAACCTGCTGCTCGATGAACTGTGCCGGCCCGACGCGGACTTCTGGCTCAATCGCCAACGCTTGCTGGAGCGCGCTGCGAGCATCGCCGCCGGGCTGGGTCTGGTGTTGCCGCTGGAGCAACCGATTGAACACCTTGGCCAGGCCGAACGGCAGTTGGTGGTGCTGGCGCGGGCCTTTGCCTTGCAGCCGCGTCTGCTGATTCTCGATGAGCCAACGGCGGCGTTGTCGGATGCCGAAGCGCAGCGTCTGTTTGATCTGATCGATATCTTGCGCAGCCGCGGCGTGGCGATTCTGTACATCTCCCATCGCTTGTCCGATCTGCAACGGGTGGCGGACCGCGCCATTGTCCTGCGCGATGGTCGACCGGCCGGAGAGTTCAGCGCGCGGCAGTTGCCCGAGGCGGTGCAGGCGATGCTCGGGCAGGCGCTGGACGGGCATGTCTACACGCCCGGCAGCGTGGGCCGAAAAGTCCTTGGTGTGCGCGGTTTGCAGGTTTTGCCGCGCTCCAGGCGCTTCGATTTCGACCTGCACCAAGGCGAAGTGGTGGTACTGACCGGGCTGCTCGGCGCTGGCAAAAGCGAGATCGCCGAAGTGCTGTTCGGCTTGCGCAAAGCCGTGGCTGGCAGCCTGCAACTGGACGGCATGGACTGGCTGCCGGGTTCGCCAAGGGCGGCGATTCACAGCGGTGTGTTTCTCGCGGCGGAGGATCGCGCCAGTCAGTCGCTGGTGGCGGATTTCTCCCTACGCCGGACCCTGACGCTGCCGTTTCTGGAGCGCTTCACCCGTGCCGGTTTCATTCGCAACCGCGCCGAAGCCGCAGCGGTCGAGGCGCAAGTCGCGGCGCTGGGGATCAAGACCGCCGGCATCGAGGTGCCGATGAGTGCGCTGTCCGGCGGTAATCAACAGAAGGTCGTGCTTGGCCGCTGGCTGCTCGGAGAAGGGCGGGTGTTGATCCTCGACGAGCCGTTTCAGGGGGTCGACGTGCGCGCCCGCCGCGAGATCGGCCAACTGCTGCGCGACAGTGCCGGTGGCCGCGCGACCCTGGTGATTTGCGCCGATGTCGACGAAGCCCTGGAAATCGCCGACCGTATTCTGTTGGTGCGCGATCACGCGGTAGTCGCCGAATACCCGCGCGCCGGTCTTGAGCGCGCGACCCTGGTCGCTGCGCTGGCCGGCAGCGACGCTAGCGAAAATCCCTTTCATGCCACGCCAAGGAGCAGAGCGAGTGCCTGATTCGAGTTCATTGTTGTCGTCCGCTACGGCACCCGCCGAGCGCCTGCTGCAAGCGCTGATCCGCTACGGCCTGTTGTGGCTGCTGGCGCTGATCGTGGTGTTTTTCAGTGTCGCGGAGCCGGCGTTTTTGCGCGTCGGCAATCTGTTCAGCATCTTGCAGTCGGTGTCGATCGTCGCGCTGCTGGCCCTTGGCGTGACGCTGACCATGGCCGTCGGCGGACTTGATCTGTCGATTGGTGCGGTGGCGGCGATGAGCCTGATGATCGCCAGTTACGTGATGGTGGTGCTCGGTTGGGGCGCGGTGCCGGCGGTGCTGATCAGTCTGGCCGGTGGCGCACTGGTCGGGCTGCTCAATGGCTGGCTGATCGTCAAGCTGCGGGTGCCGGACATTCTCGCGACGCTGGGCAGCATGTTTCTGGTGATCGGCGTGCAACTGATTCCCACGGGTGGGCGCTCGATTGCGGTGGGCATGACCTTGCCCAGTGGCGTGGAAACCGAAGGCACCTTCAGTGCGGCGTTTCTCGCCCTAGGCCGCGGGCGCTTGTGGGAGGTGGTGCCGGTTCCGGTGTTGATCACGGCGCTGGTGGCGCTGGCGGTGTGGCTGTTTCTCGAGCGCACGCGCATCGGCCGATTGTTTTATGCGATTGGCGGCAACGAGCAGGCGGCGCGGCTGGCGGGAGCGCCGGTACAGCGCTTCAAGTTGCTCGCTTACGTGCTGTCGGCATTGCTCGCTTCGCTTGGCGGATTGCTGTTGGCGGCGCGGCTGAGCCGGGGTGATGTCAGCTCCGGCAACGGTCTGGTGCTCGACGCCCTCGGCGCGGCGCTGATCGGTTTTGCCGTGTTCGGGGCGAAGAAGCCCAATGCCTTCGGCACGTTGGTCGGCGCACTGTTGGTGGCGTCGCTGCTCAATGGCCTGACCATGCTCAACGCGCCGTACTACGCGCAGGATTTCGTCAAGGGACTGGTGCTGGTGCTGGCCCTGATGTTCACCTTCGGCCTCGCGCATCGGGCGCGCTGAGCCGGTTCATTTGTCGCTGCAAGGAAGATGTATGCACGGTTCAATCAAGCAGTTCGCACGCCATTGCCTCGCCGGCGCGGTGCTCTCGGCATTGGCTTTGAGTGCTCAGGCCAAGGCATTGCCAGGTGCTCCGGCGCCGTTCGATAAAGGTCAGGTGCAGATCGCGCTGGTCGGCTATCTGTTTTCCGGGGACTTTCCCGAGGCGTACCTGCGCGGCGTGGAGAAACAGACCGAGGCGCTGGGGGCCAATCTGCGGGTGTTCGATGCGCGCCAGCAAGCGGCGAGTCAGGGCGAGATGATCGATCAGGCAATCGACCTCGGCGTCGACGGGATCATCGTGCAACTGGGCCTGGCGGAAACCCTCAAGGGACCGATTGACCGGGCGATCGCCAAAGGCATCAAGGTGGTGGCGTTCGACGTCGATCTGAACAGCCCGCAAGTGACTCAGGTCGAGCAGGATCACCATGCACTGGCGCGACTGGCGCTGGATCAGGCGGTGAAGGACAACGGCACGCGGTTCGATGCCGGTTACGTGTACATCAGCGGCTTCACGCCGATGGAGCGCCGCGACGAGATCTGGAGTCAGGTGAAAAAGGCCAATCCGGGCATCATCGAGAAGGCGCGGTTCGGCACGCTCAACCCGCCGATTGCCAACTCGGTGGCGGATCAGGCCAGCGCGGTGTTGCGCGCCAATCCGGATATCAGCGTGATCTTCGCGCCGTTCGACGAGTTTGCCAAAGGCGCGAAGATCGCCGTCGACGAGGCCGGGCTGGGGCGCAAGGTGAAGATCTACAGCGCCGACATCTCCACCGCCGACATCCAGATCATGAAAGAACCTGACAGCGCCTGGGCGGCGACCGCCGCGGTCAATCCGCAAGTGGCGGGAGCGATCAGCGTGCGCAGTCTGGCGATGTTGATTGCCGGCGAAAATCCGGGACATCAGGTGTTGGTACCACCGACCCTGATCACCCGTCAGCAGTTGCTCGATCTGGACGTGAAAAACGTTCGCGACCTGGCGCAGAAACTCCCGGCGTTCGGCGATACCGCCAATGTGGCGCGGGCCGAGTGGATTCCTGTGGCGAACTGAATGCAGCCGTTATCACCGGGTGATGCGCTGTATGCGCGGCAGGCATCCTGACGCGCTTGGGAGTGAACATGCACAACAAAGCCATGCGTTTGCGCAACAGCCGCGCACCTAAGGCTGATCCGGCGCTCGGTCAACGTTTGCCGCCGGGGCAGGTGTTGACCGAGCGGTTCCCGATTCTCCACGAAGGCACGGTGCCGGAGTATGAATTGGCAACGTGGTCATTGCGCCTGTTCGGCAAGGTCGGGCGTGTCGTCGAGTTGAGTTTTGCTGACCTGCAAAGGTTGCCGCAGCGCGAGTTGCAATGTGACATTCATTGCGTGACACGCTGGTCGAAGTTCGACATGCAGTGGAGCGGGGTACATCTGCAGGATCTGCTGAGCGAGCTCGATCTCCAGCCCGCTTCACGTTTTGTCATGGCCCACGCCGATCACGATTACCAGACCAACCTGTTGCTAGACGACCTGCTGCACCCGGACAGCCTGCTGGCCACCCATTACGCCGGCCAACCCTTGACCGCCCAGCACGGCTGGCCGCTGCGGCTGGTGGTCGCCGGGCGCTACTTCTGGAAAAGCGCCAAATGGTTGCGCGGTCTGGAGTTTGTCGCCGAAGAACAACCCGGTTTCTGGGAGCGCAACGGCTTTCACCTGCACGCCGATCCGTTTGCGGAACAACGCTTCAGTGCTGACGCTTTGGACATTGCCGAAGATGCCTGGCTGGAAAAGGATTTCGACTAATACAAACACCCTGTGGGAGCTGGCTTGCCAGCGATGACGTCCATTCAGTCCCTGTTTCTGTTGAATGACACACCGCTATCGCTGGCAAGCCAGCTCCCACAGGGATCTTTTTTGCAGTTGTAATCGTTGTTTGTTAGTTGCATCAACTGTTTGTCCAGCAACACTTGTGTTGGACTAAATACAGTTAATCAGCCCGATCTAACCTAAGTGTTATTGGTTCTTTTACGGCAGGCCTTCGGCCCGTCTAGCATCGGTGTTCAAGGGGAAATAACTAACTTTGGGGATTCTGCGCTTAACCAACTCAATACGTTTAACCAGCCTTCACCACCTTCCTGATTTCTAAAACTACAGCAGACATTGCCGTGCATTGATTGCCGACCCCTTATTGTCGGCAACGGCCGGGTATTAGCTGCGATAAAGGAGCTGTCCCATGTATCAGCGTTCCCGTTCATTACTGGCCATCGCGGTAGTCGGTGCGATCTGGCAAGTTCCGGCGCAAGCCGAAGACACTTCCACCCGCGCTGACGATGACACACGGCTGGGTACCGTGCTGGTTACCGGCACCCGTGGCACCGCGCGTACGATGCTCGATTCTCCAGTGCCGGTGGACGTGTTGACTGCCGCTGATCTCAAGTCCACCGGTGCGGCCGACGGTGAACTGGGCCAGGCGCTGCAGACGTTGCTGCCATCGTTCAGTATGCCGCGTCAGTCCAACTCCGGTGGCGCCGACCACGTGCGCGCCGCACAGCTGCGCGGCATGAGCCCGGATCAGGTGCTGGTGTTGGTCAACGGCAAGCGTCGTCACACTTCAGCGGTGGTCAACGACTCGTCGAAAATCGGTCGCGGTACGGCGCCGGTGGACTTCAACTCGATCCCCATCAGCGCGATCAAACGCATCGAAGTGCTGCGCGACGGTGCCGGGGCGCAGTACGGTTCCGACGCGATTGCCGGGGTGATCAACATCATCCTCGACGACGCGCCCGAGGGCGGCGAAGTGTCCACCAGCTACGGCGCGTTTCACACCCATCAGGACGCCATCGGCAGAACCACCACCGACGGCCAGAACAGCGTGACCACGGCCAAGATCGGCACGCGCCTGGGCGAAGAGGGCGGGTTCATTCGTGGCGGCACCGAGTACAAAAATCGCAACCCGACCAACCGCGCCGGTTTCGACGGTTTTGCCGATACCCCGGACCAGCGCAACTACGTGATGGGCGACGGCCTGGCGCGGGACGTCAACCTGTGGTTCAACAGCGAGCTGCCGCTGGCCGGCGGCAAAGCTTACAGCTTCGGCACTTACAACCAGCGCCACACCACCGGCGCCGAATTCTATCGCTACCCCTACGAGCAGCCGCAGTTCTATCCCAATGGCTACCTGCCGCAGTCGCTGGGCGACAACAAGGACGTCTCTGCCACCGCCGGTTTCAAAGGCATGATCGGCGAAGACTGGGACTTCGACAGCAGCGTTACCCATGGCCGTAACCGCTTCGACGGCTCCACCCGCCGCACCCTTAACGTCAGCCTCGGCGAGGACTCGCCGACGAAATTCGACACCGGCGATTACGAGCTGCGCCAGACCACCACCAACCTCGATTTCAGCCGCGAACTGCGCCTCGGTGGACGCTCGTTCGTGCTGGCGTTGGGCGGTGAATACCGCTACGAAAACTACCTGACCTACGCCGGTGACGAGTCCTCTTACATTGGCTCCGGCGCTGATGGTGCCAACGGTCTGCGCCCCAGCGAAGAGTCGGACCTGGACCGCAATGTGTTCGCGACTTACGCCGAATTGTCGGGTGATCTCACCGACCGCTTCTTCGTCGACGCCGCCACGCGTTGGGAACATTACGACGATGCCGGCAGCAAACTCACCGGCAAGCTCAGCGGTCGCTACAAACTGACCGAGCAGTGGGCGCTGCGCGGTGCGGTGTCGAACAACTTCCGCGCGCCGTCGCTGGCGCAGAGCGGTTTCCAGAACACCACCAGCAACTTCGGCGAAGGCGGCACGCTCACCGATATTCGTGTGCTCTCGGTCAACGACCCGATCGCCCGCGCGCTGGGGGCCGAGAAGCTCGATCCGGAAACCTCGAAGAACTTCAGCCTCGGCCTGACCTTCCAGCTCAACGAACGCTTCGACGCTTCGCTCGATGTGTTCCGCATCGACGTCAAGGACCGCATCACCCTGTCGCAGCGCATCGGCAGCGACGCCATGGAGCAATACATCAACGACAACTTCGGCGTGGCCGGGGTGCATGACGTCAACTTTTTCACCAACGCCGCCGACACCAGCACCCACGGTGCCGAACTGGTGCTCAACTACCATCAGCCGCTATACGAAGGGCAACTGGGCCTGACCACCGCGTACACCTACAACCACACCAAAGTCACCAACACCAAAGGCACGCCGTCGCAACTGACGGCGCTGGGGATCGGCAACGATGCACTGGTCGGCGTTGAAGAAACCAACACCCTGACCGACGCTGCGCCCAAGGATCGTTTCGTGTTTTCCGCCAACTGGGCCAGCGAACACTGGGGCCTGCTCGGGCGTCTGACCCGTCAGGGCGAGACCACCCGGGTGTTCGATTTCGGCGACTCGCAACCGGAGCAGACCTATGGCGCGGTGTGGCAACTGGACGCCGAGGTGACCTACAAATTCACCCCGAAATTCAGCGTGGCCCTGGGCGGCAACAACCTCACCGACAACTACCCGGAGCGCTCCGGCTCGGCGATCAATTACGGCGGCAACTTGCCGTATGACGTGTTGTCGCCGATCGGCACCAACGGCGCTTACTACTACGCCAGCGCCACTTACGGCTTCTGAGCCGAACCGCCATGGACGGCGGATCTTCTGCGGGACACTCAATGAATCAGTCGAACGGCCCCAAGCGCCATCTGCCGGTGCTGCAGGCGTTGCTGATTACGCTGGGCATGGTGATCACCACCGACATCCTCAAGACCGCGCCGACCGTGGCGCTGAACGTCGGGCCTGCCTGGTTCTACTGGGTCTGGGTGCTCGGCGGCCTGGCGTCGATGGCCGGGGCGTTGTGCTTTGCCGAAATGGCCACGGCATTTCCACATCCTGGCGGCGACTATCACTTTCTGCGCACGGCCTATGGCGAGCGCATGGGTTTCCTGTTCGCCTGGTCGCGCTTTTCGGTGATGCATACCGGCTGGATCGCCTTGTCGGCGTTCATGTTTGCCGATTACGTCAATGCCGTGGTACCGCTCGGTCGGTACGGTTTGGGGATGTTTGCTGGCGGGGTGATCGCCGCGCTGGTGCTGCTCAATCTCACTGGCAAGCACATCGGTTTCATCACCCAGACCTTATTGGTGGGTTTGCTGGCGCTGGGCTTTCTGAGCATCGCCAGCGCCGGTGTGTGGCTGGCGTGGCAGGGGATTGAAGCGGCGCCAGCGAGCGTCTCGGTTGCGCCGGAAAACACCGGTATGGCCGGGTTTTCGGCGGCGATGATTTTCGTGTTTCTGGCGTTTGGTGGCTGGAGCGATGCGGCGACCTTGTCGGCGGAAGTGCGCGATGGACGACGCGGAATCTTCATCGCCATGCTCGGTGCGCTGACGCTGCTGATGGCGATTTATCTGGCGCTGAACTGGGCGTTTGTGCGAGGCCTGGGATTCGCCGGACTGGCGGCGAGCAATGCACCGGCGGTGGAACTGTTGAACCGTGCATTCGGTGCGCCGGGGGTGCTGCTGATTCTGCTGATGGTCGGCATCGCGGCCATCGCCACTATCAACTCGACCTTGCTGGTCGGCGCCCGCACCACCTATGCCGCGGCCCGCGATGTGCCGCAGTTGCGTCGCTTCGGCGAGTGGCACGAACGCGACGGTGTGCCGCGCAAGGCCTTGCTGGCGGAGGGCGCGGTGGCATTGTTGCTGGTGCTGTTCGGCAGTTTCACCCAGAGCGGCTTCAACACCATGGTCGAGTATCTGACCCCGGTGTACTGGCTGTTTCTGAGCTTCAGCAGTCTGGCGCTGATCATTCTGCGCCGGCGTTTCCCTGAGGTGCCGAGGCCGGTGAAGGTGCCGTTGTACCCGCTGTTGCCGCTGGTGTTTTTCGGGCTGTGCCTGTACATGCTCTATTCGAGCGTGACGGTGGTGGGGTGGGGCGCGTTTCTGGGGATTGGCGTGTTGCTGGTGGGCGCGCTGCTGCTAGCGGGATTGAGCCGCCTGGCGTCGACGCCTCGGCAAGCTCTGGGGCAGATCAGCGATTAGAACGATATGTCGGCCGGTTGCGACAGACGCAGCACCGACAGATCCCCGGTAATGCGTTTGTACGCCAGTCGAATTGCCTCGATGTTGCCGGCGTTCTGCGGATTGTTCTCGTGCAGGATCACGATCACTTTGGTACTCAGCCGCTCCGGCTCCTTCGCCCCATGATCACGCCACTGCCCATAGGCATCGAACACGGTGAAACCGTCGGGAAACCGCGACGTCACTTCCTTGTCGAGAAACTCACGCCAGCGCGCGGGGCTGACCGCGCCTTCCTTGCCATCCACGGTGCCCACCGAGAAGTACAGCTCGGTGCGGATCCACTGTGCCTGCGCCGGACGTGTGGCATCGCCTTGCAGGGTTGAACTGGCGGGGTCATGGGTGTGAACGGCGGCAGGCGGTGGGCTGGCACAACCGGCGACAGTGGCGAACAGTGCGGCCAGTAACAGGCGTCTTTGCATGAAGCATCCCTTTTTATGAGTTGAGTACAGGGGCGCAATTATAGAGGGCGAGGTTAATAGCGATAAAAGATTAAAAAATGGTTTTGTGGTTGATTAGTGGAATAAGGAACGAACCAAGCCAGGATGCCAAATGTACCGCCGCCTTCGCGGGCAAGCCCGGCTCCCACAGGTCTCGTGGCGTGCATAAATCCCGTGATCCACACATCTCCCCTGTGGGAGCCGGGCTTGCCCGCGAAAGCGCCGGTTCAGTCAATAAAGATGTTGGATGCACCAACGCCATCGTTGGCAAGCCAGCTCCCGCAAGTTTTTGCGGTGTACACAGATCCGCTGATCCACACCATCCACTGTGGGAGCCGGGCTTGCCCGCGAAAGCGCCGGTTCAGTCAATAAAGATGTTGGATGCACCAACGCCATCGCTGGCAAGCAAGCTCCCACAAGTTTTTGCGGTGTACACAGATCCGCTGATCGACACCATCCACTGTGGGAGCGGGCTTGCCCGCGAAAGCGCTGGTTCAGTCAATAAAGATGTTGGATGCACCAACGCCATCGCTGGCAAGCCAGCTCCCACAAGTTTTTGCGGTGTACACAGATCCGCTGATCTACACCATCCACTGTGGGAGCGGGCTTGCCCGCGAAAGCGGTGTATCAGTCGCTGGAGATTTTGCCTGTGCCGGCGCTTTCGCGAGCAAGCTCGCTCCCACAGTTTCTCTCGGTGCTTTCCAGCAGCGACGGCATATTAACGCGTCGCTCAGCGCCCCTCATGCTGCTTGCGATACGCCCCCGGTTGCACTCCCACCGACTTGGCGAACGCCCGGGTAAACGCAGCAATCGACTGATAGCCCACGGCCGCGCACACCTGTTCCACCGTGTGATTGGCCCGCAGCAACTGGCAGGCATGCCGAATGCGCAACGCCAGCAATACCTGCCCCGGCGATTGCCCGGCCAGTTCGTTGAAGCGTTTGAAAAACGCCGAGCGCGACAGGCCGATACTCGCCGCCATGCTCTCCAGCGACCACGGCAATTGCGGTTGTTCGATCAACTGGTCCAGCAACGGCGCGAACTGCGGATTGCGCGCCAAAGCCACGAGGCCGCCGAGGCTCTGGTTGTCGGCCATCTGTTGGCGCAACACATACAAAAACAGCAGATGACTCAAGCGTTCGAGCAGCGCCGAGGAGGGCGCCGGCAAGCGTTCGCACTCTTGCAGGATCAACTCGAACAAGGCTCGCGCCGCGCTCGAAGAAGGATCGCCCGCGCGCAGGATGATCCAGTCCGGCAGGCCTTCGATGATCAGCGACGACAGCCCGGACTTGAAATGAAAGAACCCGCAGACCAGCCCGACGCCATCCTGTGCCTGACTGTCGAGCGCGGTCATGGCCCTGCGCGGCAGTGTTTGGGCGAGGGCCGGCTCTTCGGCGCTGGAGAGGCGGTAGTTCAGATCGCGCAGCAGAAATACCGCATCTCCCGCGCTCAACACTATCGACTGCTCCTGCCCGTCAATGTGCAGCCAGCAGCGGCCCTGCACGATCAAGTGAAAACTGGCGCGCGCCAGTCCGTGCGTACTTGCATGCCAGCCACCGCAATAGCGCCCGACGTGAAACAGGCTGGCATCGAGTTCGAGACTTTCTAATAACCAATCAACCAGGGGGCTGGACGAAATCATCTAATGGAAACACTCAGGAGCAAGTAATCGCTACTTTAGAATATGGATCGAAATTTTTATAACCAACAGACTGGCCGGACACTCAACAGCAGGAGTCCACTCCATGTCGCGCGTCACTCTTCACACCGTGCAAAGCGCTCCCGAAGCCGCCAGACCGTTTCTGGAAAACGCTCAGAAGAACTCCGGATTCATTCCGAACCTGTTGGCCGTGCTGGCCAATGCCCCGGCCGCGCTGGAAACCTACGTTACGGTATCGGCGCTCAATGGCAAGTCCGAACTCAGCCTCGCCGAGCGCGAAGTGGTGCAACTGATTGCGGCCACCAACCATGGTTGCGATTTCTGTGTCGCAGGTCATACCGCCGTGGCGCTGAATAAGGCCAAACTGCCGCCGGAAGTGGTCAGTGCGCTGCGTGAAAAAGCCACTGTGCCCGTGGAAAAACTGGAAACCCTGGCCGCGTTTGCTCGCGAAGTGATTACCACCCGGGGCAAGGTCAGCGATCAGACTTTCAACCAGTTCAAGGCTGCCGGCTACACCGAAGGCAATGCGCTGGAAGTGATCCTCGGCATCAGCCTGGCGACCCTGTGCAACTTCGCCAACGTGTTCGCCGACACGCCGCTCAACCCCGAGCTGGCGCCGTATCGCGCGTAATCGGCCAGCGCTTCAGGCCGCATCGTCTATGGTTGATGCGGCTGCGTACAAGGAGAGAAACGACATGCTCAATCAGGCATTGACGCAATGGCTGGAACACAACGCCCAGGCCCTGGATGCGGGCGACGGCGATCCACAACAGGTGCTGACGCAACTGGCGCAGGCCGGCGTGCTACGGGTCGGCATCAGCCCGGCGCTGGGCGGCAGCGGTGGTCACGTCAGTGATGCCGTGGAAACCCTGGCTGCCGTCGCCAGCCATTCATTGGCGGCGGCGTTTGTGTTCTGGGGCCAACGGGCCTTCATCGAATATCTGTTGCACAGCCCCAACGCGGCGCTGAGGGAAAAACTGCTGCCGGCGTTGCTCCGCGGAGAGCTGGCCGGGGCTACCGGTTTGTCCAACGCGATGAAATACCTGTCGGGCATCGAGGCACTGCAAGTGCGTGCCGCCCACACCGCGGACGGCTGGACCCTGAACGGGCGCCTGCATTGGGTGACCAATCTGCGCCAAAGCGGTTTCGTGGTGGCGGCGGCGATCGAGCACGAGGAAGGTGGTTCGCCGTTCGTGCTGGCGATCGCCGATGACGCTGCCGGCGTACAACGTTCCGCCGATCTACAACTGATGGGGCTGCAATCGAGCAACACCGCAGCAATCGATTTCGCCCAAGTGGCGGTCGGACGCGAATGGCTGCTGCATGAAGATGCGCGCAAGTTTCTGCCAGCGGTGCGCCCGGCGTTCCTTGGCTTGCAGTGCGGCATGGCGATTGGTCTGGCGCGACGGGCGCTGGCCGAGGTCGAAGGGCATTTGCAGGACGGCCGTTCGATTCTGCTGGAGCCGTTGCAGGAACAACGCGAGCAACTGGCGCAGAGCGTCGATGCGCTCAAGCAGGGTCTGCACGACGGACGTTTCCTGACCCAGCCGGGCGCCTTGTTCCAGATCCGCATCGCGCTGGCCGAATCCGCCGCCAACGCCGTGCAACTGGAACTGCAATCCAGCGGCGGCAAGGCCTATCTGACGGAGCACGGCAGCGGTTTCGCCCGGCGCTGGCGCGAGTCGGCGTTCGTGCCGATTGTCACCCCGAGCCTGGTGCAATTGCGCGCTGAATTGCAGCGGCAGAAACGGGAAGCGACGGCATGATTGCGCCGGTGCTGGAAGCGCAGGGCATCCGCCTCGGCTACCCGCGAGAGCAGGGCTGGCACACCGTGCTGGAGCACTTCGACCTGCAATTGCAACCCGGCGAAGTGGTGACGATTCTCGGCCCCAGCGGTGTCGGCAAATCCAGTCTGCTGCGCGTGCTGGCCGGTTTGCAGACGCCGCAACAGGGTCGGGTGAGCCTGCTTGGCGAGCCACTGACCGGCGCACATCCACGGGTGGCGGTGGCGTTTCAGGACCCGAGCCTGTTGCCATGGCTGACTTTGGAAAAGAACGTCGCCTTCGGTCTCGATTTCGCTCGCCAGCCGCACCTCACGGCCGAGCAGCGCAAGGCGCGGATCGACCACGCCATCGCGGCGGTCGGCCTCGAACATGCGCGTCAGCAGCACCCGGCGCAGCTGTCCGGCGGCATGGCCCAGCGCACCGCGTTGGCGCGGTGTCTGGCGCGGCAGCCGCAGGTGCTGTTGCTTGATGAACCGTTCGGCGCGCTGGATGAAATCACCCGCGCCGACATGCAGCAGTTGCTCCTGCAACTGATTGCCGAACACCACACCGCTGCCGTGTTGATCACCCACGACATCGACGAAGCCCTGCTGCTTTCCGAGCGGATTCTGCTACTGGGTAACAGCCCGGCGCACATCCTCGGCGAGTGGCGCATCGACCTGCCTCAGCCGCGTGCCGAGCTGGTCGAGGAACTGGGCGCGCTGCGCATCGACATCCTCAAAACCCTTCGGCGGGCGAGCCGCAACCCCCTCATTCAACCTGTGCCCGCTACGTCGGAGATTGACCATGTGCCTGGACGACTTCACTCACACACGTCGTGACTTCCTCAAACTCAGCGCGCTGCTGACCGCTGGCGGCGCGTTGCCGTTGCTCAACAGCCTGAACGCGCGCGCCGCTGCCGAGCCGAACGCGCCAGTGCGCATCGGTTATCTGCCGATCACCGACGCCACGCCGTTGCTGGTGGCGCACAACAACGGCCTGTTCGAAGCCGAAGGGATTCAGGCCGAACGCCCGGTGCTGCTGCGCAGTTGGGCACAGGTGATCGAGGCGTTCATTTCCGGGCAGGTCAACGTGATTCACCTGTTGTCGCCGATGACCGTGTGGGCGCGTTACGGCAGCAAGGTGCCGGCCAAGGTTGTGGCGTGGAACCACGTCGGCGGCTCGGGCCTGACCGTGGCGCCGGGCATCACCGAGGTCAAGCAACTGGGCGGGCAATCGGTGGCGATTCCTTTCTGGTATTCGATTCATAACGTGGTGGTGCAGCAGCTGTTCCGCGATCACGGGTTGGTGCCGGTGAGCAAATCCGCGAGTGCTGTGCTGGCGCCGAATGAAGTCAATCTGCTGGTGCTGCCGCCGTCGGACATGCCGCCAGCCCTGGCGAGCAAACGCATTGCCGGCTACATCGTCGCCGAGCCGTTCAATGCGCTGGCCGAGGAACTCAAGGTTGGCCGCGTGCAACGCTTTACCGGCGACGTCTGGCGCAATCACGCTTGCTGCGTGGTGTTCATGCACGAACAGGATCTGAACAACCGTCCCGAGTGGTCGCAGAAAGTGGTCAACGCCATCGTAAAAGCGCAGGTCTGGACCCGCCACAACCGCGCCGAGGCCGCCAAGCTGCTGTCCAAGGACGGCGCCAATCGCTATACGCCGCACGCGCAACCGGTGCTCGACCGGGTGCTGTCGCCGGCCACCAGCGACCGCGAGCAATATCTGGCCAGCGGCGCGATTCAGCACAGCCATTGGGACGAGCAGCGCATCGACTTTCAGCCGTACCCGTTTCCCAGCTACACCGAGGAACTGGTCAAGCGCCTGAAGGACACGCTGATCGAGGGCGACAAGGGGTTCCTCGCCAACCTCGATCCGCAGCAAACCGCCCGGGATCTGGTAGACGACCGCTTCGTGCGCAATGCCATTGCTACAGTCGGCGGGATGAAGGCATTCGGATTACCGGAAAGCTTCGAACGCAGCGAGGAGTTCAGCCTCTGATGCGTCAGCGATCTTCTTCGACCGTTCATGGTTTGTTGGGTGTGGCGGGGCTGTTGGGCCTGTTGCTGCTGTGGTGGCTGGGCGTTCACGTGTTCGGCGGCAACGACAGCCTGGCACTGCGTTTTTCACCTGAGGCGACCCTGGCGAGCCTCGGCGAACTGCTGCTGCGCCCGGAGCTGTACGAGCATGTGCTGGTCAGCCTGAAGCGGATTCTGGTCGGTCTGCTGCTGGCGCTGTTGATCGGCGTGCCGCTGGGCTTGATGATCGGCAGCTACCGGCATCTGGAAGCAGCGACCACGCCGGCGTTTCAGTTTCTGCGGATGATTTCGCCGCTGTCGTGGATGCCGGTGGTGGTGATGCTGCTGGGCGTTGGCGATCAGCCGATCTACTTCCTGCTGACCTTCGCCGCCGTGTGGCCGATCCTGCTCAACACCGTGGCCGGCGTGCGCCAGCTCGACCCGCGCTGGCTGCAACTCAGCCGCAGCCTCAGCGCCACCCGCTGGGAAACCCTGCGCAAGGTGATCCTGCCCGGCGTGCTCGGCCATGTGCTGACCGGGGTGCGGCTGTCGATCGGCATCTTGTGGATCGTGCTGGTGCCGTGCGAGATGCTCGGCGTCAGCGCCGGGTTGGGCTACTTCATCCTCGATACGCGTGATCGTCTGGCGTATTCGGAACTGATGGCGATGGTGCTGCTGATCGGCGTACTGGGCTTTGCCCTGGATGCGTTCGCGCGCTGGCTGCATCGACGCTGGGCGCCGGCATGAGCCTCTTCCCGCCACCATCACGTTGACTGACACACCGCCATCGCTGGCAAGCCAGCTCCCACAATGATCTCGGCCAGTCGCCAACTCCGCGCCCACCGCAGAACCCTGTAGGAGTGAGCCTGCTCGCGAAGGGGGCGTGTCAGTCACCCCCGCTGTGACTGAACCACCGCCATCGCGAGCAGGCTCACTCCTACAATGCTTTAGGCCAGCCGGCACATTTGCGTTAACCGCAAACCCCTGTGGGAGCTGGCTTGCCAGCGATGGGGCCGTGTCAGCCGCCATCACTTCAGACTGACCAACCGCCGTCGCTGGCAAGTCACCTTCCACAGGGGGTGGTCTGCTACGGCGTGGCGGCGGGTTTCGCCAGCGCAATCCCCGCATCCCCCAGTCGCTTGAGTATCTCGAACAGCAGATCACTCTTGGTCCCGCCGACGATCCGCGGGCTGCCGACGTAGCCGGTCACCGTCAAGGTGATGCCATCGGGCGAGAGTTTGCTGAAGCGCACGTACGACGCCGGTTTGTCGAGGATGTTTTCGTTTTCGCGGTAGGTATTGAGCAGCAGTTCCTTGACCTGTTCGGGGTCGATGTCCAGCGGGAACATCAGCTCCAGGCTCGCCACCCCCTGGGCGCTGCCGCCGAGGGTGACGTTGCGCAGGTTCTGCGAGATCAGTTGCGAGTTGGGCACGATCACGATGGAGCGGTCGCTGAGCTGGATTTCCGTGGCGCGCACGTTGATCCGGCGGATGTCGCCCTCGACGCCGCTGATGCTGATCAGGTCGCCGACCTTCACCGGGCGTTCGGTGAGCAGGATCAGCCCGGAGACGAAGTTCTTGACGATCTCCTGCAAACCGAAACCGATCCCCACCGAGAGCGCACTGACGATCCACGCCAGATTGGTCCAGCGCACGCCCAGCGACGACAGCGTCAGGAGGATGACCGTGGCATAACCGATGTTGGAAAACAGCGTGCTCAACGACGCGCACATGCCCGGATCCATGTCGGTCTTGGGCAGGAATTCGTTGTCGAGCCAGCGGCGCAGGGCACGGATCAGGTAGATGCCGATCAGCAGCGCCAGCACGGCATTGATCAGATGCGCCGGAACGATGTTCAGCTTGCGCAACCCGGCGCCACCGAGAATGCCCATGACATTGGTGGTCAGTTGCCCGAACGTGGTGCCGATGCCACCGACGAAGAGGGTGATCACCGCCAGCAACAGCAGCCCGGCGCGGCTGGCACCGGACAGCACAATCGAAATCTGCTCCAGCCGCCGGTCGCCCATGCCCAGGGTCTGCTTGATGGTCTTGCCGGCCGAGTAGCGCGGCGAGAACAGGTATTCGCAGGCATCCTTGACCACCTGCACCAGTAAATAGAACCCGGCCAGCACGATATAGGCCCAGACCAACTCATAGGTGACGAAGCGGGCCAGCGACACATAGCCGGTGAGCAGAGCCAGCGCCGACACGCACATGCACACCGTGGCGATGCTGTAGATCGCCCCGGCAAACGTGCTGCCGGCCTCCGGTTCATTGGCGGTGAGCAACGCTTTGCGCACTTTGCCGACGCGCAACAGCAGCGGCACCAGAATCACGATCACCACGATGGCAATCACCCCACGCTGGGTGATCACGATCTGGCTGCTCATGCCGGTGGCGTTGCTGACCTGCACCAGAGTCACCAGCACCAGCAGGGTGGCGGCGAGAATCCTTGGATAGGGCCGCAACGCCAGCGCCACCGAGTCGGCCATCGCCGGCAGCCGCCACGATGGATGCTGAGTCGACAGCAGCGCGCGGCTCAGCGCGGTGATCAGGACGCAGGCGTAAACGGCTTTTTCGAACTCCTCGGAAAAAGTCTGCAGCATGGGCGTCAGTGGTTCGTGGCGGGTGCAGGCGTAGAACAGCAGATGCAGGGCGATGGCCGTGGTGCCAAGGGTCGCCAGCGCCGAGGCGAATGCCAGCGCGCTGCGGCGCAGACGCCCCTCCGGCATGCGATGGATGCACAACCAGGTCAGCCCGCGCTCGGCGAGTCGGCGGCCGAGCGTCCAGAAAGCCAGCGCCAGCAGCACCAGCACACAGGTGAAAAAGCGCTGGCCGGGCGCCCAGACCGTGGCCCAGGTGAGTTTCACCTGATTGATGAAAAAATTCAGGCGCTGACGATCATCCGGCTCTGGCGACACCAATGGCGACCAGAAGTCCGGGCTCAGGATGCTGTCGGTGCGCAGCGTCAGTTCGCTTTCGAGCAGTGTGCGGCGGATGCCGGCGATTTGCGTGATCAGCTCGGCGGCGCTTTGTTTGAGCGCGGCAAGGCTCTTGAGCGTGGCATCGACCTTGTTTTTTTGCTCGTTGAGCTGCGCCCGTTGCGCGGCGATTTCCGCCTGTTCGGCGGCAATCTGCGTATCCGGCGCCGCGCCGAGCACCCCCAGTTGCACCGCCAGTTGTGCCTGCTGCGGCAACAACGACGCCGACAACCGATCGACATCCAGAATGAACGTCTGCACCCGGTCTTGCGGGCCTTCGAGCTGGTTGTAGTTGTTGGCGGCGGAAATCTGCTGCTTCAGCCCGTCGAGGCGCAGTTGCAGGGCTTGCAGATCACTTTGCGAGACCTCCACCAGCGGCGCCGCAGCGGTCGCCGAGGGCGCCGGCAAATCCGCCGCCCACACCACCGAACTGCCCGGAGCGAGCAGGAGCAGCGCGACAAAAAACAATGAGTTCAATGTGTTGCGCATGAGAGGGGCCGGTTCTCGTTGATCACACAATCTATGAGGTTAGGTGATCGAACCGGGCACGGCGGAAAATTTCGGGGGAGCAGGGCATGCGTTTCAAAAAAAATCGGCGACAGGCATGCTATGGCTCACGCCAATGTTCGGACGTCAGGGATAGTCAGCTCCATGTGGAAAGTTTTGTTGCAAAGACTCACCGGAAAAACATCCACCACTGCAAAAACCGAACGCTCAGTAGATCCAGTAGATCCAGTAGATCCAGTGGATCCACCAGAAGTATTGCCAGTGCGTGACTGGAAGTGGCTGGTCATGTCCTGGGATGGATTCCACCGGGAGGCCGGTCTACGGCAAATCCGCTCGTCGCAGTCGATCGAGCGGCTGGCGTCCATTATCGTGCGGCTCAACGACTGGGTGCCGCAGGTACGCGCGGCGGCCAGAGACGCTTTCGCAGACTACCTGACCCCCGAGTATGGCCCTTGGCTGATCGCCAAAACTCCCGCCATCCTTGCCCTGGAGCAGCGCCGACGCGAAGACCATGGCGTTACCATCCAAAAGCTTGAAGCGCTGCTGGCAACACCTGAGTGCCTCGCGCAAACCACGGCGGCCTTCGAAACCAGCCGTGGCGCCTGTACGCGGTTATTTTTCAGGGTACTCGCTCAGACAAAGCGCGCAGATGAGCTGGAGGCGTTTCTTGTCGCGAGCCTTCATCATGCAGATTTCAGTGTGCGTCGGGCTGCGCTCGGCAGGGCAATGGCGCTGCCTCTGGCATCGGCTCAGAAGGCCATCGCCTATGGACTCGCCAGCAACAGCAGCATTCTCCGGCGCCTGTCGTTTCTGCAAGCCATTGAGTTGCAAACGGATCGCACACGACTGATCGAAGACTTTCTGACCGACCCATCGTCTGCAGCAAGATCGACTGCACTCTGGGCCGCCAGAAAGTATGGCGTCGACCCGTTGCAGTTACTTCAAGCGCAACTGGCAGGCGAGATTCCCGCTACCAAAGCCCGTTGGCTTGGCGTACTCGGGTTGGCGCAGTCGCTTGGCATGGCCATCCCGCAAGGGTGGATGAACGCGGCCCTCAGCCAAAACAGTGGCGAGGTTCGGGCACTGGTCCTGAGCCTCGAAGGAGAGGGCAGGCCTGATTTACTGATCGCGGCGATCGCGGACCCGTCACGCCCGGTGTTCGAGGCCGGGGTACGCGGCCTGCGCCCGCAGCCATGGAAAGTCATCGAGTCAGCATTCAGCGCTCAGCTCGAGACCCTCTGGCCAGCGCTGACCGCCTCTCGACGTCAGGCGTTGCTTGAGCTGATGCCCAAATGGACGCAGGCCGGGTATCTGTTGCAGCAGCTGTCTCGCACACCTGCTGAACCTTCCGTGCTTGAGCAGTTGCGTGCATGGGTCTATGGCCAGACTTACTCGATTACCGACCGAGAAACTTCGGTAAGCGAGCGTGCCCGAGTTGTCGCGAAACTGACTGCGCTTGAGAAGGACGGGGTATTGCCGACAGGGTCGGTTGCCAGGCTGACATGAAGGTGATGTCAGGCAGGCATGAGTGCCCGAACCCGGATAGGTTGAATCGGGGAAGGTCTGCTACGCGGTTGGATCCGGATCACGGCTGCTGTCTGTCATGGCCTGTCCACGACATTTCGATATGCGTGTCCGTCGCCCCAGTCCTGCGAAAGCCCAGCCGTTCATAGAGCTTCTGCGCCAGAGTGTTCGTGCGAAAAGCGCCCAATTGCAACGGCACTTGACGGGCAGCGGCTTGCAGCTGAAGGTTCTTCAGAATGCGCGAGCCAATGCCCTTGCCTTGGTACTCGGGCGAAATAGCGATGTTCTGAACATGGATTCGATCTTCTTTGTCCAGTATCTGCACATAGCCAACAATCCGGCCGTCTTGTTCAATAACCGAAGTGGCTGCGCCTGCGAATTCCGCTGCGAAATTGTCCCGTTGCCAGTTCTCATCCCAGCCCCATATTTTTTCGATGTGTTCGCGGAAGACTGCTCGATGCAAGTCGAAGAGGGCTGGCTGGTCGCTATCGGTGGCGGGGCGTAGCGTCATGCGGGTCTCTGATTTGTGCTTTTGACTTTTGCTGAGGCTAGCGGCTGCAACAATAAACGGCAATTCGGATCGATATGCCGCGCAGCATCTGACTGGCCCAAATACACTCAAAGCGCCACCCGCTGCAGAAACTTCCTGACCTCCAGCGAATACGCCCCCGGATGCGAAAACCTGAACATATGCCCGGTCCTCGGCATGACGACTTCCTGCGCGCCTTTTATGCCATTCAGCAGAATCCCTGCAGCCTCTTTGCCGATCAGCCTGTCTTCCTCGGGCGTGAGGATCAGCGTCGGCACGTCGATCTTTGCCAGCAGGGCGGTGTAGTCGACGGTCTCGATTGAGCGCACGCGGCTGACGTAGGCCTTGTGTGGGGTTTGCTTGATGAAGAAGGCGCGGCTGTTGGCGGTTGACCAAGGGATTTCGCCTTCCTTGTCGAACGACGAAGCCAGTTGCGCGGCGTGGAAGCGCAGGGTGGTCTGTCGATAAAACGGCCCGGGGAAGAACGGCGCCAGCGCGGCCAGCGTTTTCAGCAGGGGCGAGGTGATCGGGTTTTTGGCGAAACCGCCGGACAGCACCAGGCCCTTGAGGCCTTTTGGCTGGCGCGTTGCAACCGCGATCGAGGCGACCGCGCCGTAGGAGTCGCCCACCAGCACGTAGCATTCGAGATCTTTCACTTGATCAACGATGAAGTTGGCGAGCGTTTCCAGATCAGCGACGTCGTCCGGTAAGCGCAACGTACGCATGGCGCGGTGCTGCAAGTGGCTGAGTTGGTTGAGCTGCCACGGCGCACCGGCGAAGCAAGGGACCATGACCAGCGTGGGCTCGGTTTGCATGAGAATTCCAGGGATGTTGAACGGATGTCCGCACTCTAGGAGCACCGAGGCGCGCGATCCAATGGCATTGGTGCAGCCTCTCGATGCACGAGGTCGATCATCAGTCGCCGATCAGCATTCTGGTCATCCATTCAACCGCCGGCTCGTTGGCGCGCCCGCGTGCGCGGACGACAAAGACCTCCCAGGTGGGCAGCGTCAGGGGCAATTCGAACAGGCTCAGTTGTGCGGTTTCCTGCATCTGCAAGGCGACACGTTCGGCGACCACGGCAATCGATTCCGATGCGCCAACCATGAATGGCACTGCGAGAAAACTCGGGCAGGTGATGCTGACCTTGCGGCTGCGACCGAGCTGTTCCAGCGCGTCATCGACAGCACCCCGCGCGTCGCCCCGGGGCGAAATCAGAACGTGCGGCAGGCGCGTGAAGTCATCCAGTTCCATATGCAAATGTTTGCCGCGCTTGACCAGTGCCGGGTGCCCTTTGCGGGCGATGCCGACAAAACGCTCCTTGTGCGCGAGCTGGCAATCAAAGCGTTGCGGCACTTGCGCAAACGAACCCGAACCCAACACCAGGTCGATCTCGCCGGCGTCCAGCAGGCGCATCGCCGATTCGCCGTCCACCGGCCCGAGTTTCAGCACCACCTCCGGCGCCGCAACCTGAATTTTCGCCAGCGTCGGGGTGATGACGGTCAACACGGCGTGATCGGTGGCCGCCACCGCCAGTGTCGCCTGCAGACGCGCCGGATCGAACGGCCCCCGTGGGCTGGCGAGCAGCCGCACCGATTCGAGCACCGCCGCCACTCTGGGCATCAGCTCGATGGCCAGCGGCGTCGGTGCCATGCCGCGAGGGTTGCGAATGAACAACTGATCATCAAACGCCGTGCGCAAACGCGACAGGGCATGGCTGGTGGCCGACTGCGACAGATGCAGATGCTGCGCCGCACGACCGACGTGCCTTTGCGCCCAAAGTGCCTCAAGAACCACCAGAAGATTGAGGTCGAAACGCGTGAGATCCAGCGGCTTCATGGGGTGTTGGCCTTTTCATCATTCGATGTTCGCCACTTTCCTACAGCCACTGGCTGAAAGCTACAGCCCGATCGTTCCTGGCAGGCATGCAGGCGTGGTCGCCTGAGAAGGTATAGGGCGAGACGACGCGGTTGTTCAGCCGTCCTTTCCGTGGCGCGTAGCCGGTGTATCAAATGCCCGTCGATGTCGCCTGCAATGTACCCATGACAATTTTTTGATTGTGATGAGCGCCAGATTTTACGATGAGTCATCGCCCATTTAGAGACTCACCATGCACATCGCCATCCTGACCTTTGAAGGCTTCAACGAACTGGATTCGCTTATCGCGTTCAGCATTCTCAACCGGGTCAAACAGCCCGATTGGCGCGTGTCGATCGCCAGCCCGACGGAAAAAGTGCGCTCGATGAATGGCCTGGTAATCGAGGCTCAGGTGTCATTGGAGGAAGCGAGCGACGCGGACGCGGTGTTGGTGGGCAGCGGAAGTCTGACCCGGGATATCGTGGCGGATACCGAGCTGATGGCGCGGCTACGGCTCGATCCGCAGCGCCAGCTCTTGGGCGCCCAGTGCTCGGGCACGCTGATCCTGGCAAAGCTCGGCCTGCTCAATGACGTCCCAGCCTGTACCGATCTGATCACCAAGCCCTGGGTGGAGGAGGCCGGTGTGGCGGTGCTCAATCAGCCGTTCATGGCCAAGGGCAATGTCGCCACCGCTGGCGGATGCCTGTCTTCACAATATATGGCGGCCTGGTTCATCGCCCGCCTGGCCGGTGTGGAGGCCACCCGCAACGCGTTTCATTATGTGACGCCCGTTGGCGAGAAAGAGCTCTACATCGATCGGGCGATCGCGAACATCGAGGCGTATCTGTAAAGCACGTTTAATCGACGCCTGAAGCAGCGAATCAGCTCTCGCGGGTTTCAACCGGTTCGGCCGCCGCTTCGGCAGCCAGTTTCGCGCGGTCGGCCTTGCTGATGTACTTGGGCTTTTTCGGCGCGAGTTTGGCGCTGGCCTTTTTGGCCTTTTCCTTGAACAACTGCTGCAGTTTCTTTTGGCGGTTCATGTTTCTACTCAATTTGAAAGTACGGTGATGAGGATGGCAGCCTGAGCACTAAGCCCGAGGCTCGAGATAAGGCTTCACGGCGTCCTCAAGAATGTCCACCAGCTCGGGATCCATGAAGCGATAGTCATCTGGAATATCCAGCGTGTGGATCGGCTTGTGCTCAAGTAATCGGGCGTATTCGGCTTGCAGGCGATTGAGGTGCTTGCGTTCCATGACAAAGATGACATCGGCCCAGCGGATATCCGCCGGGCCGATGGGTTTGCGTGCATTGGGACTGGTGCCTGCCGAGCGGGCCTCGAACCCGGGCCGACGGCGCCAGATCGCTTCCGCCGTCGGACTGCGCCATTGGTTGCGGCTGCACACGAACAGGAGATTGGTCACACTTGATCCAGCAATTGGCGGGTGGTGCGGATGGGATAGCTCATGCCCAGTTGGCGCGCCCTGGCCAGTTTGTCAGCAGCCGCCGAGTTGTGGTTATGGTAAGCGTGAATCGACGCAGTGGCTAGGTGGTTGAGCCGTTGAAGCCTTGTCTCTGCAGCCACTGGTCACACCAACGCAGTAAGGCGCTTGCCCGGATTTGAAATACCCACCATTGCCCGCTAGAGTCGCGCCCCTTGTCCGGCCAGCAGCGCCGGCGATGGCTGGGGAAGAGGGCGGCAGTTGAACGAACACACATTGTCCATGCGACTGGAGCGGGTGGCGGCGCATGTACCGGCCGGCGCGCGTTTGGCGGATATCGGCTCGGATCACGGCTATCTGCCGGTGGCCCTGATGCGCCGTGGCGCCATCGTTGCGGCGGTGGCCGGCGAGGTGGCGCTGACGCCGTTCCATGCCGCGGTGCGCACGGTGCGCGACAACGATCTGCAGCAGCACATCAGCGTGCGTCTGGCCAGTGGTCTGGCGGCGATCGAGCCTGATGACGGAATCACCGCGATCAGCCTCTGCGGCATGGGCGGCGAGACGATTCGCGACATTCTAGACAGCGGCAAGGCGCGCCTGCGCGGGCACGAACGACTGATCCTGCAACCCAACGGCGGCGAGCAGCCCCTGCGCCAATGGCTGATGGACAACGGCTACCGCATCCTCGATGAGGAAGTGCTGCAGGAAAACCGTTTCTTCTACGAAATCATCGTCGCCGAGCGCGGCGGGCCGGTGCGCTACAACGCCGAACAGCTGTACTTTGGCCCGTTGCTGATGCAGACGCTCAGCCCGGCATTCATCGCCAAATGGCAGCGCTTGTTAAGGCAGAAACAGAAAACCCTCAACAGTCTCAAACAGGCGCGCCAGGCTGTGCCCGAGGAGAAGCTGGAAGAGGTTGCGCGGCAGGTACAGTGGATGACTGAGTTGCTGGTGTGATTTGCCGTGTTGGCTGTTGCACTCCTTCAGGTTTAAAGTCAGCTTAAAGGTTAACGTGCTGCGGAGTCGGACATGAGAATTGGTGAACTGGCAAAAATCAGCGGACTGGCGCCATCGCGTATCCGTTTTTACGAGGCGAGCGGGTTGATCACTTCGGTCGCGCGCAAAGCCAATGGCTATCGCGATTACGCCCCCGACACACAGTGGGTGTTGCATATCATCACCGGCGCGCAGGCGGCAGGTTTCTCCCTGGAGGAAATCCGTCAGTTGATGCCGATGAACGCGAGTGGCTGGCAGCATGACCAGTTGCTCAGTGGCTTGAAGCAAAAGGTCGAAGAAATCGAAGTCCTGCAGCAACGGCTGGCGCAGAACAAGGAACAACTACTGCTGGTCATCAAGGGGATCGAGGGCAAGCCTGCGGGGATGGCGTGTGCGGACAATGCGCAGAGGCTGATCCAACGGCTGTGCGAAGAAGGCGTGGCTTCTGCGCCCGACAAGCAGCCAGCAGCTGCGGCAAGAAAAGCAAACGCCCGTCAGGCATCCAGAGCCTGACGGGCGTTACCGCTTTCAGCGATTGCCAACCAGCGTGGCAAGCGGTTTTGGCGCATAGAGCGCACTCTGGAACTCAGGGACATATTCGTACTTGAGCATTTTCCCCAGCTTCAAGTCGCGCAAGTAGTTCGACAGGCTGCCATCGCCCAGTGTCAGCATGGCGGCATCCGCGTCCCGGCTGGAACCGTGGCTGAGTTGGCGCGAAACCGCGTAGCCATAGGCCAGTTGGCCCTGGTGATCGAGGTTGGTGAAACTGCTGGTGACGATATCCTCATTGCGCGACAGTTTGTCGAGCTTCTTCGCGGTGAAGGACACGTCCGGTTTGCCGGTCTGGCTGTCGCTGATCTCGTAGATCACGGATTGCCCGTTTTCTTTGCGATCAATCCCGGTCAGCCACTTCGGCAGGTTGTATCCGACCACTCCGCGCACCCGCGCCAGCTCGGTATTGACCGGCAACTTGAGCACATAACCCCAGAAATCTTCTGACATCGACTGGCCAATCAACGTGAGCGGGCCCAGGTTGGCTTTGCCGGGTTTGTTGGTGATGATCGACACGGCAACTTCGTTATAGGCGTCGTTATCGCAATGCTCGTAGGTGTACGCAGTGAATGCGATCAAGCCACGTCCTGGCCAGACTTGCAGCGGTTGCACGGTGGTCAGTATTTCGGGCGGCATCAACGCCCGGAGCCGGTCGAGGTCGGCGGTATAGATCGCCGTGACACGACTGTTCTGGTAGTAGAAGTTTGGGGAATAGGACTCGAAGCCAATGTCGACCTTGTGCTTTTCCAGTCCTTTGAACCAGCTTAAATCAACGCCCGGGACTTCGGCGGCAATCACCGACAACGGCGGATTGGAGCGAAAGCGGTCATAGAGGCCACCCTTGACGACGGGTACTGAATGGCCGGCAATGTCGATGGTGGTGGTCTCGGTCAGGTCGGGCATTTCAGGTGTCTCCGCCAACGTAGCGTTGGCAAAAGTGGTGATCAGCAATCCTGTTAAAACGGCGCTTGCGAGTTTCAATCGGACGTTCTCCGGTGGGTAGGCACTACAAAAAGATTTAGCGCGTTCGTTCGTCGGCGTTGAGCACCGCCATCACGGCTTCAGCTACGGCTTTGGGCGATTGAGGGTTCTGGCCGGTCACCAGTCTTCCATCGGTAATGGCAAATGAAGTGAACGGCAGCCAGCCCTTGCGGTAGTGCGCGCCCTGGCTCACCAAGCGGTCCTCAAGAAAGAATGGCACCTGATTTTTCATGCCCGAGAGCAGCTCTTCGCGGTCAGAGAAGCCGGTGATGTTTCGGTTCTTGATGATCAATTGGCCCTGGCTGTCCTTCAGATCCAGCAGACCCGCTACGCCATGGCACACGGCCGACACGATGCCGCCCTGGTTGTAGATGGTTTCGGCGACACGGCGCAGGTCAGGGTTGTCCGGAAAGTCCCACATGACGCCATGGCCCCCGGTGAAGTAGATGACGCCGAAGCGGGACGGATCGACCTCGGCGATCGGCAGCGTATTGGCCAGGCGCGCGCGGAACGCAGGGGACTGCAAGTGCTCCCGCGCAGCCTTGTCCATGTACAACCAGCCCAGACTGCGTTCGTCCAGAGGCACCGCGCCACCCTTGGGGCTGGCAAACACAGTGGTGTAGCCGGCGGCTTCCACCACATCGGTGAAGTGGGTCAGTTCGGTCAGCCACAACCCGGTGGTATCGGTTCGAGAGGGATAGCTGGCGTGATTGGTCATGATCACCAGGATCTGGCGATCCTTGATAGCCGCCGACTCAGCATTTGCAAACGTCATGAAAGCACCACCTATCAATAACAGGGCAGAGGAAACAAGGGTCTTGAGCATCTTCCGGGCTCCATCGAGCAAGCAGGTCAGCGCATGCTCACCTTAAACCTCGCTTTAAGGTCAACCCCGCTGCTGCGAATAATTTGTGCTGATGCCACCGGACTTTTGCTTGACCCTCAACCTGACTTTAACGCTAGCGTCTGAAGCTGATTGGGCAAGGCAATAATGCCGGTCATCAATCCACTCAGGAGCCAGGCATGAGTCAGCAAGACCAACCGGATACACCGATGAAATGGATGATTTATGGCGCCAACGGCTATACCGGCGAACTGATCGCTCGCGATGCCGTCAGGCGTGGACTCAGGCCGGTGTTGGCCGGACGTAGCCGCGACAAGGTCGAAGCGTTGGCCCGGGAGCTGGGTCTCGAAGCCCGAGTATTCGGTCTGGATGACCCTGCACGGTTGCTGGCGCAGATCAAGGGGCACGGATTGATTCTGCATTGCGCGGGGCCGTTTTCCGCAACCGCCGCGCCGATGATCGAAGCCTGCCTGCGAGCCGGCGCACACTATCTGGACATCACTGGCGAGATTGCCGTATTCGAACATGCGCAGTCCCTGAATGAGCGGGCGCGGGCAGCGGGGTCAGTCATCTGCCCCGGCGTCGGCTTTGATGTAGTCCCGACCGACTGCGTTGCCGCCGCCCTGAAAGACGCGCTGCCGGATGCGACGCATCTGGCGCTGGGCTTCGATTCACGTTCGAGCTTTTCACCCGGCACTGCCAAGACTTCAATCGAAGGCCTGGCGCAGGGTGGCAAGGTCCGACGTGACGGCAAGATTGTTTCCGTGCCGCTGGCCTATCGGGTACGGCGTATCGATTTCGGTGCCGGGGAGAAGCTGGCGATGACCATCCCCTGGGGCGATGTGTCCACCGCTTGGCACACCACCGGCATCGCCAATATCGAGGTGTTCATACCGGGTTCGGCGGGGATGATTCGCGGCGCCAGGCTCGCCAACTGGATTCGTCCGTTGCTGGGACTGTCGTTTGTGCAGCGGCTGCTCAAGGCGCGCATCGGCAAGACAGTGACCGGCCCGGATCAGGCAAAACGTGCTGACCAAGGCACCTATGTGTGGGGCGAGGCCCGCAATGCGCGCGGTGAAAGCAAAGTCGCCCGCGTGCACACCGCGAACGTTTACAGCCTGACGATCGACGCTGCGTTGGCGGTGGTTGGCTATCTGTTGCAGACACGTCCGCCCGGCGGTGCCTACACACCTGCGCGGTTGTTGGGCGCGGATCTGGTGACGCACTTGCCTGGGTCGAGCGAAATCAACATTGAATGACCTTGAAAAAGTCGTTGACCTTCAAGTTCACTTCAATCTTATGGTGGCCTCATCTCCAGTTGAGGACTGCCCCATGAATGTGTTCGACGCCCTGACCTTACCCAACGGTTCAACCATCAAGAACCGCATCGCCAAAGCCGCCATGGAAGAAAACATGGCGGACGCCGACCAGGCGCCCTCTGCAGAACTGATGCGTCTGTATCAGGCATGGGCCGACGGTGGTGCCGGGCTGATTATCACCGGCAACGTGATGGTCGACGGCCGCGCCATGACCGGGCCGGGCGGCGTGGTGCTGCAGGATGATCAGCAACTCGACAAGTTCAAGCGCTGGGCGCGGATCGGCCGTTCTGCCGGTGCGCAGTTCTGGTTGCAGATCAATCATCCGGGGCGCCAGATGCAGTCCAACCTCGGGCAGAAAACCTGGGCGCCATCAGCGGTGCCGCTGGAACTGGGCAAACTGTCCAAGCGTTTCGCCACGCCCCACGCCATGACCGCCAGTGTGATTGAGGACGTCATCCAGCGTTTTGCGAATACCGCACGCCTGGGTGAACAGGCGGGGTTCACCGGCGTGGAAATCCACGCCGCCCACGGCTATCTGTTGAGCCAGTTTCTCTCGCCTCTGACCAATCAACGGATGGACGAGTGGGGCGGCTCTCTGCAGAACCGTGCGCGGTTGTTGGTCGAGATCGTCAAGGCAGTCAGGGCAGTGGTTTCTGCAGAGTTTGCCGTAGCGGTCAAACTCAATTCCGCCGATTTCCAGCGCGGCGGATTCACCGCTGACGACGCGAAAAAGGTCGTCGAGCTGCTCAACGATCTGGGCGTGGATCTGGTGGAACTGTCCGGTGGCAGCTACGAAGTTCCGGCCATGCAAGGTGAGGCGCGCGATGGTCGAACTCTGGCTCGCGAGGCCTATTTCGTCGAATTTGCCCGGGACCTTCAGACCGTTGCCAAAATGCCAGTGATGGTCACCGGCGGCATCCGCCGTCATCCGGTTGCCGAAAGCGTTGTGCAAAGCGGCGTGGACATGGTCGGTATCGGCACGGCGCTGGCCATCGATCCGTACCTGCCGCGTGACTGGCTGCAGGGCAAGGACAACGCCCCGCAATTGCCGCCGATCACCTGGAAAAACAAGGCCATTGCGGCCTTGGCGAACATGGCGGTGGTGAAGTTTCAGCTGGGTAAACTCAGTCGGGCGAAAAAGCCTGATCCGGGGGTGTCACCGTTACGCGCGCTGATTTTGCAGCAGATCGCCATGGCGTTTCGCACTCGGCAATATCGGCGCTGGATGGAAAAGCGTTCGGCGTGAGTCGCAAGGCATTTCAATCATGACGTTGGCGGACGCTCTGACGAGAGCCCGCCAACGTTAGCCAGTCAATTCGGCATCAGCACCGTATCGACCACATGAATCACGCCATTGGATTGCATGACGTCCGCGATGGTAATGGCCGCCTTGCCGCCTTTGGCGTCCTGCACCCACAGCTTGCCGTCGTGCAACATCACGGTCAGCGATTCGCCCTGAACGGTTTTCAGCATCACTTTGCCGCCGTGCATTTTGGCGTCGCCCATCAACTGTTTAGCCGTGTGAGTGCCGGCGACGACGTGGTAAGTCAGGATCTTCGTCAGGTCCGCCTTGAGTTCAGGCTTGACCAATGTATCGACCGTGCCAGCGGGCAGTTTTGCGAAGGCTTCGTTGGTGGGGGCGAAGACGGTGAACGGGCCCTTGCTGTTGAGCGTATCCACCAGCCCGGCGGCCTTGACCGCAGCGACCAGGGTCGTGTGATCCTTGGAGTTGACTGCGTTTTCGACGATGGTCTTGGTCGGATACATGGCCGCGCCGCCAACCATCACGGTATCGGCAGCAAAGCTGGAGCCGGCTCCGAGGCAGAGCAGGGTAAAGCAAGCGACAGCAAGGCGTTTGATGAGCATGTGCATGGTGCGTCTCCTTGATTCTTCGACCCTTCGAATGAGGGTGTTGAATATACGGAGCAGGGGCTGAAACGGATGCAGCAGGCAGCGAAAAACCTTTTGCGGTGCGCTGAAACGGATTACCGCTAATCACGCAGGGTGGCTTCACCTGTGCGCGGGTTGGTCAGGGTCACATTCTCCAGCGCTCTGATGCGCCAAGCCTCGTTCTGCCTGATCAGCACCGCGAGAATCAGCGTATCCACCACATGCGCTCCTGCCGGATGCGCAGCACCGGCCGACAAACGACTCCAGAAGTGAATGATCGCCACCCCGTCAGCAACAGGGTCGATATCGATCAGTTCATTCTCAAGAGTGGAGTCACGATAGATCGTCTGGTGAATGGGCGCGTGCAGCGCAACGATCTGCTCGACGCCCCGAACGAAGTGGCCGAAACGATTGACGAACGTCGCTTGCGGATCGAACAGAGCTCCGAGTGCCGCCATGTCGTGAGCGTTCCAGGCTACCTGGAATGCGGCGGGAGCGTCTTCGGGTTTTTTTATCTGAGTCATGGCCGGGGCCTCGCAGATCGTTAGAATGCGCTTTTAAACATAAGAAGCTCAGTATGGATGTACAAGCGCTCGAAAGTAGCGACGTTTTATCGTTCACGTTGGATCAGGCACATCGCTGTTTCGAAATGGTCGTCAGCCTGAAGGACGGATGCCGATGCAAACTGACGGCGTGGAATATCGATGGCGCAGAGTTGCCCATCAGTCTCGGTGCTCTGCACATTCAAAATTCTCGCATCCTCGGAGAGCTGGAAGGGATCAGCTTTGTTGAAAACGTTCTATCTCTCGAGGGCGATTTTGGCGATATGTCTATCGAGGCGGACACGGTTTTGGTCGAAAAGCTGATTTAGGCTTTGAGCGCAAAAGGAGGGATCGCCATCTCGATAGACGATTCCATTCAAATCTCTGTCAACGCTTGGCGCAATACATTCTGTCTGTAACCTGAGGTTCTGCCGGCGCGCTTGTTTCTAAACCTGACGCCAGCGCCTGATCGATCGTTTTTCCAAGGAGGTCCCCATGACAACAGGGCAGTGTCTTTGCGCGGCAGTACGCTTTTCCCTCTCAGTGGAACCGCGCTTTTTCTATCGCTGCCACTGCTCACTGTGCCGCAAACAAACCGGTGTCGGGTTCAACCTCGCCACTCTGGTAAGCGCTCGGGACTTTCGTTGGGACGCAGGGCAGGACGCGATCAACAGTTGGGTCAAACCCAGCGGCTACAGAAACGACTTCTGCGCACAGTGCGGCTCGACCGTGCCCAACCCACTTCGCGAATCGCCTTACGTGTGGATTCCGCTCGGACTGCTCGATGAGGATCTGAGCATGGAATGCGTTGGCGATTTCTGTGTGGACGATGCCATGTCATGGGATACGCAGCGTTCAACGCGGAGTTATCACGGGGCGGTGGAGTCACTGGCGTTTCTTCTGCAAAAACTCCGGGTCAATCCTGATTGACCCGAAGCTCGCGCTGCAATTACTTCCTTAGATACGCAAACATGTGCTGCACATAATCCGCCTTGCCCAGCGGCACACCATTGTGGCGCAGGATGTTGTAGGCACAGCACACTTTGCGCAGGAGCCTCCCCACGGCATTTGCCGTAGGTTCAATGATTGGCAGCGTCGCTCAACTGTTGAAGCTCAAGTTGCCTGGCAGCACTCGCTTCGAGGGTCGCACGCTCTACATCCAGATACCGATGGATGCTTTGGAGGTTGGCAATTTTCTGTTTGATTTCGGCCATCTTCTTTTCAATCAGCTTCGCGCCGTCAGCACAGTCGATCAGCTTGTTGCGCTGCGCATCCAGAATCTCGCCTATTTCCCCCAGTGAAAATCCCATGCTTTGCGCGCGCTGGATAAAGTCCAGATCCTGCAGGGTTTGCTCGGTGTAGACACGATAGTTGTTGGTTTGCCGCAGCGGTGAGATCAGGCCGATCTGCTCGTAGTAACGCAACGTATGACGGCTGGCGCCGCTGCGAGCCTCGAGTTCGCCGATTTTCATGAAAACACCGCTTGACTGTAGAGTTGGGTCGATACTTTACGCTTGATTTCTCACCTTCAACAAGGAGCAGGGAAATGAGCGTGGAGTGCTTTGTCACGGGGGGAACCGGCTTCATCGGTCAACATTTGCTGGCGAACCTGAGTGCAAAAGGTCACACCCTCCGGGTGTTGATGCGCCGCCCGGAGCGGTTGGCTGCGTTGCGCGAGCAAGTTGATAGTTTAGGCGGGTGCGCGACACGGGTATTTGCCGTGGCTGGCGATCTGGAACAGGACAATCTCGGGCTGAGTCTGGTTGATCAGGAAGTGCTGAGGCGCGCCAGCGTCATATTCCATCTGGGCGCTCACTTCGCATGGGGGCTTTCGATGGAGCAGTCTCGTGCGGTGAATGTGGAGGGGGCAAAGCGTGTGGCGCTGTTGGCGGCTGAGCAAAAAAGCCGTTTAGTGATGATCGGCGGCTACATGCTGAACAATCATGAACATCTGCAACGCATCGGCATTGATCCTCGTCAGCCGGAGTTGACGAACTGGCCCGCCGTCTACCGACGTGTCGGTGGATACGAGGCAAGCAAGCTGGAGGCGCATTTTGCGACCCAGCAGGTCATGTCCGCCAAGGGTGGTGAGATGACCGTTGTCCACCCTGCGACGGTCTGTGGCCACAGCCGCACCGGGCATATCGTTGACGGTCAGCCGCTGGTGGCGCTGATACGCAACCTGGTGCAGGGCAAGATGACTGCAGTGCCCGGTACCGCCGAGCACTGGCTGCCACTGGTCACCGTGGATTATCTGGTCGAACTGGTGGCTGTTTGTGCTTTTGATCCTGCCATGATGGGCGAGGAACTGCTGGCGCTTGATGATCAAACGCCAAACTTGCGAGAACTCCTGGCACAGGTGGCTAAACCTTTGGGCTTGAAGTCTCCCAAACATCACATTTCACTCCGACTGCTGAAGTGGCTACTGAGTATTCCTCCGGTCGCGTGGTTTTTGAATACAAAACCCGAAGCCTTGGACTTTATCCAGACCACTCGTTTCAACACCGCGGCGGTCGAGCAGTTTGCCAACAGGCATGGAATAGCCAAACCGGATATACGTCAGGCTTTGCAGCACACGGCAACGTTCGTCAACGCGTTTTGCATAGCCAAGGGCCAGGCACTCTGACTTCTCCCTTGGGCGGCGCCGTCGATACAGGGCGGCATGCTATCGAACGACAATTCAGCGACAAGGATCGTCACCGCGCAGCCTCGGATGCGCGGCAGGATCTTGTTTCGATACTCACGGAACTATCGCTAGACCAACGTCGGTTTTACAACGCAAACGTAGTCCCGCGAGTATTCACAAACAATGAGTAGATCGAGTGACTACTGGCCATGAACAGTCGATTGCCTTCGCGCCCGCCGAAGCACAGGTTCGGGCAGCGCTCTGGCAGCGAAATGTGCCCGATGGCCTTGCCCTGCGAGTTGAAAACACGCACGCCGTCGAGTTTTTCCAGGTCGGCCTTGGGATCACCATTACCGCCCCAGCCGCACCACAGGTTGCCCGCTTCGTCGCACTTGATGCCGTCAATCGCGGCATAGTCCAAGCCTTCGATGTGCTTGCGGCGTTCACCCAGGGTGCCGTCGTCTTTCACCGTAATCGCCCAGATCAAGCGATTGGGCTTGGCGCGACCTTCGACGACATACAGGGTCTTTTCATCGGGAGAAAAGCACAGGCCGTTGGGGCCGTTGAGGTCGTCGATTACCCGAGTGACTTTTTGGCTCTCACCGTCGATGCGGTACACGGCGTGGGGTTGGGTCGGGGTGACTTTGTGGCCTTCGTAGTTGTTACCGGTCTGGAATGGCGGGTCGGTGAACCAGATCGAGCCATCACTTTTGCAGACAATGTCGTTGGGTGAGTTGAAGGGCTTGCCGTCGAAACTGTCGGCCAGCACGGTGATCGTGCCATTGTGTTCGGTGCGCGTGATGCGGCGCCCTTCGCTAGTGGTGGTGGAGCCTTCGCAAACGATCAGACGCCCATGTCGATCCCGGCACATGCCGTTGGAGAAGTTTGAGTGTTCGCGGTACACCGTGAAGGAGTCGGTGATTTCGTCCCAGCGCATGATGCGATTATTGGGGATGTCGCTGACCAACAGATACCGGCCATCACCGACCCACACCGGTCCTTCGGCCCAGCGCATGCCGGTGGCGAGCTTTTCAACACTGGCGTTGAAAACGCGTAGCTCCAGGAAACTGTCGTCGAGGATATGAATCAGTGGATCAGGGTAGCGCTGACTCAAGGGTTCGGCGGCATCGGAGAAGCGGGGCAGTGCGGCGCTGCCGACAGTGGCGAGCGTGGCGGAAACAGCGAGCGACTTTTTCAGGAAACTGCGGCGGGTATTGCCATTCGCTTGATCAAGGCTTTCAGGCTTGGCGGACAGGAATGAGTCCATGTAGCGATCTCCGTGGTTTTATTTTTGTTGAGGAGACGTAGTAATACCCTCTGATAAGACATCGTACAAGCTGACATGCCGCCGCCAGCGCTGCATTTTATCGCGGGTGAATCACTCAAACCGGTGACTGGAATCGATCCGGCCGACACGGCGCTAACGCGGTCGCAAAGCCTCCCCCGACGATCTCCTCGGCCACCAGTCGTCCTACGACTGCCGCCAGTGTCACGCCCGGATGCATGACGCAAACATAGGCACCGCTGAGGTTCGGCAGATAGCCAATGACTGGAATGCCATCGACAGGCATTGGCCTGAGGCCGACGCACGCCAGTTCCGGCTCTATAGATAGCACCCCGTGCAGTTCGTGCTGGATGACTTTGGCCGTTCTCTGTGCGATGGCTTGCGCGCTGTTTAGCGGTGCCTCATCTACATAGTCTTCTGCAGCGAGCAACGTACCGTCAGTGTCTTGCCTGATTTCCATTTCGGGGCTGGAGATGATCGTGTTCACTCGTTGGGGTTGGGTTTTGTAACGGATGAATATTGCGGGTGAGGCGTCGATGGGCAGGGTGACGTTCAGTTGATCCACCAACAGCGGGGTGGCGGTTCCGGCTGCCAGTACGACAACGTCGGCATCGTGCTTGCCCGTCGCAGTGATCACGCCGCTGACGATACCGTCCAGAATCTGCAAACCGAGCACTGGCGTCTGGGTAAGCAGAGTCGCTCCATGCGCCTGCGCACCTGCAATCAAGGCCCGCGTTACCTGCACGGCATCCAGCGCGCCTTCTTCGGCGGCAAAGAACGCCCGTTCTGGAGGATGTTTGAGGTTGGGTTCAAGCTCGAGAATCTGCGCGCTATATATAGAAGGCGCTTGAAACCGGCCATCGCCGTAAGACAGCGCACCGGTCCAGCGCACCTTCAGCCCCGGCAGCTCGGATTCGAGTCGGCGGTATTCTGCGATGGCCGCTGCGCGCAACGGCGCAATGGAATCCGGTCCGCCGTGCGAAGTGTTGATCCAGGCGAAGGAGCGGCCCGTCACACCGGACGCAATCTCACCGGCCTCGACCATTATGACGTGTGCACCTTTCGCGGCGAGATGATACGCAACTGACGCGCCGACGATTCCCGCGCCGATGACGATGATTCGTTTACTCATATCAACCTCCGTTGTCGAGGCGCTGACGTTACTACATCGCCGCCCTTTGACGCAGGCTTGCCTGGCCCGGTGATATCAGGGAAGCTGCGCCGAATCCGGTTACGGGTCAGTTGTTGAATTGTTCAGGGAAGCGTTGATGGCACTCAGGGTGTTGGTGGTTGGCGGGTATGGAAACTTTGGCAGTATCGTTTGTCGGCATCTGATCGACATGCCGGGCGTCGAACTGGCGATCTCGGGGCGCGATCCGCAGAAGCTGGAGCGCAAGGTTGCTGAGTTGGGGGCGAGCTGCGAGCGCTGGTGTGGTGATGCGATGGGCGCCGGTTTCACCGCTGCTCTGCGCGCAATGAATATTCAACTGGTGATTCACACGGGCGGCCCGTTCCAGGGGCAATCCTATGCGGTGGCCGAAAGCTGCATCGAGGCGGGCGTCAACTATTGCGATCTGGCGGACTGCCGGACGTTCGTCAATGGCATCGGCGTACTCGATGCACGGGCGAGAGAGGCCGGTGTCGTCATCCTCAGTGGTTGCAGTTCGGTGCCGACGCTGTCGTCGGCGATCATCGATGAGCAGCGCCATCACTTCAAACGCATCGACTCGATCGAGCACGGCATTTCCTCGTCAGCGAAAATGCCGGGGTTGTCGACAATCGAGGGCGTGCTGGCGTATGCGGGCAAACCGATCCGCCAACTGCGCAATGGTCAAGTGCATGAGGTGATGGGCTGGGAAGACCTGACCTTGCGCAAGCTGCAGAACCTGGGCACTCGTGCGCTGGCCAATGTTGATGTGCCGGACATGGACATCTTTGCCAGCCGGTTTGGTGCGCACACATTGAGTTTCAAGGCAGGCGCTGGCCTCAAGCTCGGCGGCGTAGCCAATTATCTGTTTGCGCTGGCGATGAGGAAAGGGCTGGTGCGTGACCACAGGGTGTGGGCGGCCCGGTTGCATCGCTGGGGGACATGGTTTGAGCGTTTCGGTGATGGCAAAAGTGCAATGTATATAGACGTGCAGGGTGTCGGTTTGAACGACCAGCCGTTGTCGATGACGGCGCAACTGACTGCGCTGAATGACAAGGGGCCGGAGATCCCTAGTTGTGCTGCCGTCGCTCTGGCCGCGAAGATCGCCCGAGGTTACTTGCCCGAACCGGGGGCTCGTCCATGTGTTGGTGAGATCAGCGTCGACGAATACATGGCAGCGATCAACGATCCGCAGAATCTTGGCCTGTCCGTGATTTTCTCTGACGGGATGCGTTGAGCATGCTTTATCTGAGCGTGAAGTACGTGCATGTCATCGCTGCGATTTTCCTCTTCGGCTTCGGCATGGGTTCCTATCTGTACCTGATCGCCGCCAGTCGCACGGCCAATCCGCAAGTGATTGCGCATGTGGCGAGAATGGTCGTGCGCTATGACGCCTGGATCACCACGCCGGCGGGCTTCATCCAGATCGCGACGGGTTATTGGCTGACAAGGTTTTCCGGGTTGCCCTTGACCACGGACTGGGTGCTGATGTCGCTGATCCTGTTCTTTATAGTGGGCTTGCTTTGGTTGCCGGTGCTGTTGCTACAGAAACGTTTGCTGGGGATGGCGGCGGACGCGGTGCAATGTGGCGCAAGGCTTGATGCTGATTACCGGGCTGTTTATCGGCAGTGGTTCTGGATGGGCGTTTGCGGGTTTCTCGGGATGTTCGTGATTGTCTTGATGATGGTGACGAAGATGACGCCGGGGCAGTGGCTGCAGTTGATGTAGCTGAGCATTCACATTGGCGACTTGAGAAAGCGTCGTTCGTGATCGGGGTCGGGTAACAGGCAGGTGTCGTACTTGCCGAAGATCTTATAGCGATTCAGTGCCACGCGGTCGTAGGTCCAGTCTCTAAGTGCTCGTGGGAAAACTCGCAGAAGCCTGACCAGCGACCAACGAGCCGGCAGTTGTGCAATCACTTCGAAGAACGCATCGGAGCGCACCCAGTAATGCTGGTCGCGGATCACCGCCATAGTGTCGAATTCGTCCACCGGGAGACCGGCCCATGCCAGCAGGGCCTGACCTTCCGGCGATTGCACTGCCGCCAGGCGCACTCGCTGTTTGTTGTCGTGGCGAATCAGAAAACGCGCCCAGCCGTTGCATAGCTTGCAGACGCCGTCGAACAGCACCACGGTCTCGCCTGGATTGAGCAGGGGCGCTGGGGTAGGGCGTATTCGGGAGCCGGGCAAGGGCCGGGGTCCAGGAAGTTGGGCTGTCATTGTGAGGCATCATCCGAAGGCGTTGTTTTAGGCGATGGACCGTATGCTGCGCATCTGTTGACGGTGCGTCTATATATAAGCAGGCTTTTTCGGTGCATTGATAGAAACCTGAAATTAACGGTTGA
Organism: Pseudomonas sp. lyk4-TYG-107; assembly: GCF_030209055.1. Lineage (NCBI taxonomy): Bacteria > Pseudomonadati > Pseudomonadota > Gammaproteobacteria > Pseudomonadales > Pseudomonadaceae > Pseudomonas > Pseudomonas sp. lyk4-TYG-107. The sequence goes on along the minus strand of NZ_JARVST010000015.1, from coordinate 38 downwards.
CGGCAGATTCAGGAGGTCTATAATTCGCCCCACTTCCG
>NZ_JARVST010000016.1:0-65321 GCF_030209055.1 Pseudomonas sp. lyk4-TYG-107 | reverse complement strand
TATCGTTGAAGCCCGAGCCGAGGATTCGCTCAATGCCGGTGTAGGTATCGCCCGCTGCGATGCCGCTGTTGACACCGGTTTTCAAATTGATGCTGACGCCAACAGTACTGTCGCCGTAGCTGGCGGTATCTATGCCGGCGCCACCAATAAATTGATCGGCACCTGCGCCGCCATACAACAGGTCGTTGCCGGCACCACCGGTAATAATGTTGTCGCTGGCATTGCCCCAGCCGATGAATGAAGCGTTGCCGGTATAGGTCAGACGCTCGACGTTGGCGCCCAGGTAGATCTGGCCGAAGTTGCTGCGTACTTCATCGTTACCGCCACCCGCCTGTTCGATGACCGTGCCGCCACTGCTGTTGAGAACGTAGACATCATCCCCCGCTCCCCCCTCGAACGTCGCAGTGGCCGAATCGAGATTGAAGGTGTCGTTGAACGCCGTGCCGATCACCTTTTCAATGCCGCTCAGGGTGTCACCCTGAGCGTCGCCGCCAATGCCCGCGAGACCGACAGCATTAGCTCGGATATCGACATTGATCGCCTCGACAGACGTCGAGTAATCCACCACGTCAGCCGTTCCCGCACCGCCGTCAAATGCAAACACCCGACTGTCGGCGATGAAGGTATCGTTGAAGCCCGAGCCGAGGATTCGCTCAATGCCGGTGTAGGTATCGCCCGCCGCGATGCCACTGTTGACCCCGGTCTTGAAATTCAAGGTGACACCGACAGTGCTGTCGGCATAGCCAGCCGTGTCGATACCCCCACCACCGATGAACTGGTCGGCACCCGCGCCGCCATACAGGGTGTCATTGCCAATGCCCCCCGTAATGACGTTGTCGCTGGCGTTGCCCCAACCGGTGAATGCCGCGTTACCGGTATAGGTCAGGCGCTCGACGTTGGTGCTCAGGTAAATCTGGGCGAAGTTGCTGCGTACTTCATCGTTACCGCCACCCGTCTGTTCGATGACCGTGCCGCCACTGCCGTTGAGAACGTAGACATCATCCCCCGCTCCACCCTCGAACGTCGCAGTGGCCGAATCGAGATTGAAGGTGTCGTTGAACGCCGTGCCGATCACCTTTTCAATGCCGAACAGGGTGTCACCCTGAGCGTCGCCGCCAATGCCCGCGAGACCGACAGCGTTATAGCGGATGTCGACATTGATCGCCTCGTTGGATGTCGAGTAATCCACCACATCCGCCGCTCCGGCGCCGCCGTCAAAGGCAAATACCCGACTATCGGCGACGAATGTATCGTTGCCGTTCGAGCCGAGGATTCGTTCAATGCCGGTGTAGGTATCCCCCGCCGCGATCCCGGAATTGACGCCGGTTTTCAGGTTGATGCTGACACCGACAGTGCTATCGGTATAGCCGACCGTGTCGATACCGGCACCACCGATAAACTGATCAGCTCCCGCGCCGCCATACAGGAAGTCGTTGCCAACGCCTCCTGTAATGACGTTGTCGCTGGCATTGCCCCAACCGGTGAATGAACCGGTTCCGGTATAGGTCAGACGCTCGACGTTGGCGCTCAGGTAAATCTGGGCGAAGTTGCTGCGTACTTCATCGTTACCGCCACTCGACTGTTCGATAACCGTGCCGCCACTACCGTTGAGAACGTAGACATCATCCCCCGCTCCGCCCTCGAACGTCGCGGTGGCCGTATCGAGATTGAAGGTGTCGTTGAACGCCGTGCCGATCACCTTTTCAATGCCGCTCAGGGTGTCACCCTGAGCGTCGCCGCCGATGCCCGCAAGACCGACAGCATTAGAGCGGATGTCTACGTTGATTCCATCAGCCGATGTGGAATAGTCCACCGTATCAGTCCCGGTACCGCCATCGATCTTGTCTGCTCCGGCACTTCCCCTGATCAGATCATTGCCGGCCAGGCCATTGATTTCATCATCCCCACTGGTACCGGTCAGCGTATCCGCGCCGTTTGTTCCGTTTATAACTGCCATTACTTCTTCCTTGCCTTGTTATGAACCGGCCCCTGCTTGCGTGGCGATCATCCCCCGCCAAGCACATTGATAAATCGAGAATACGTTGATATCGACAGGGAAAAACCAAAGCTTTAATCCGCGCGCAAATCCGTCGGCATTTAACGCAGACACGCACTTCACGGACAAAAAAAAGCGACCTTCAGGTCGCCTTTTTCCGGTAGCCGAACGCAGATCAATCCGCCAGCCAGCCATACTCCCAATACCGCAGGTTATCACCACGCAGCACGTAGTCACGCAGCACCACCTCACGCAATTCATCACCCATGCGGTAACTGGCATCCGGATCGGCCAGGTGCATGCGGATCGCTTGCAGCCACTCGTCCGTGCTGTTGGTCTTGATCCGGGTACACGGCAGATAACCACGGTAGGCCTCGGTGTCGGTGCAGATCACCGGATAGCCGCAGGCACCGTACTCCAGCAGCCGCAAGTTGCTTTTGCAGTCATTGAAGATGTGGAATTCCAGCGGTGCGAGGGCCAGGTCCAGGTTCAGGCTGGCCAGCTTCGCCGGATAGATCTCCAGATCGATCACGCCGTGGAACTCATGCATGTACGGCAGCAGATCGTCCGGGCACATGCCGAAGAAGACCCAGTCGACTTCGTTGGCCAATTCGCGCACCACATCGGCGATCACCGCCAGATCACCGTGGTGACTGGTCCCGCCGCCCCAACCGACCCGTGGTTTCTTCGAGGTGCGGCGTTGACAGCGCAAGTGGCTCCACAAGTCCTTGGACAGCATGTTCGGAACGACACGAATGTCGTGGTGCATGTCGGACAGCACGTTAGCCAGGGGCTGGGTCGATACGACCACACGATCACACAGACCGATGGCACGTCGCACCATACGCTCCATGTCCTGCTTGCTCGGCATGTTGCGGATGTGCGCATTGCGGTGGGGAACGTCGATGACGTAGTCATCGAGCTCGAAGATGCGCCGCGCATTGAAGTATTTTTTCAGAGGCGGGATTTCATCGATGGCGTGTTCCGAATAGCGCCCTTGCAGCACGATCACATCAGGCGACTGGCGCTCGATATCAATGATCGACGGCAAACCGTAGCAAATGCGCCCCTCGACTCTGTTAGCCGCCTGCAACTCGATCATCGGCTGACTCATGCGGTAATGGCCGATGGCCGAGGCGTTGATCGGCACCACCAGCACATTCGGCAACTGCGCTTTGGAAAAGGCACTCCAACCGGTTCGCAGGCCAGGCTCAAGACTGAAGTTGGTAGCACCGACACCCTGCAGAGTCAGGTTAATGTTGTAGGCCGGATCGCGGGCGATGGTTGGCAACCAGCGCTGGTAGAAGGTTTCCCTTTCCTCGGCGAACAGCGCTTCGTCTTCAGTCGTCGCCGCGGCGCTCGGGCGTGCGCCCACTGCGAGCATGGCGTGGGGATTCAATACCACCAGGTAGCCTTCGCGGCCGACCCGCAAACACAGATCCACGACGTTCAACGTCTGCTTCAGATCCTGTTCGTCGAGCCCACCGGCAACCTCGAAGACCGACTTGCGAATCATCAGGCAATCGCCGCCAACCGCGCTCAGGTCATGCACCGCTTGCAGGCGGAACATGTACCCGTCCGACTGCACGGGCTGGCCATAGAACGGCAGACCGACCGGGCCGTTCAAACCGAGAATCAGCCCCGCGTGCAGCACACCACCGTCCGGGTTGAACAGCTTCGCACCGACTACGCCGACTTCCGGGCGTTGCGCATGATTGAGCAGTTCGTCGAGCCAGTCGGCCTGAGTGATCACCGCAAAAGCATTGAGCAGCAACACATACTCGCCACGCGCATGGCTGACCGCAAAGTTGTGCGCGGCCGCCGCATTACCCTTTTGCGGATAGCTCAGCACACGAATTCGCTCGCTGCCCAGTTGCGCCATGCCGTCCAGCCACACCCGCGCCTCGGCGCTTTCGCTGCCGTTGTCGACCAACAGCAACTCGTACTCGGTGTAAGCGGTCTTTTCCAGCAGCGTTTCAACACAGCGCTGCAATGCAGCCGTCTGGTCTTGAGTGACAATCACCACCGACACCAGCGGGCGTCGCGCATGCTGATAATCCACGCGGTTGAGCAGTTCGCTGCCGCCACGGCGGATGTCATGGGCAATCCCCAGGCGTTGCAGATGCGCTTCGAGAATCCGCGGGCTTTGCGCCACGACACCGGGCTCGGTCAGCCACTGGGAGAGGTCGAATTTGGACTCCAGCAACACTTCAGCGATGTGCCCCACGACGTGCAAGCCGTCGTTCTCGACCATCCGCCACAGCGCATCATGCGGTGCCAGTTCGGCAAACGTCGGCGCAAAGCCGCCGAGCGCCAGAAACCGCTCGCGCTTGAATGCCAGGGCGCGCCCGACATAGGGATAACTGCGCATCAGGTCGAGGTTGAAATCCGGTTTGAACGCAGGCTCTGCCGACTCGCCGCTGCGCAGGCTGCCTTCGTCGCTGTACAGACATGTCAGGGTTGGGGTGTGTGCGATCCGGTCGGCCATGACCAGCAACGCCGGCGCCACCAGGCGATCGCCTGGCTGCAACAGATAGAACCAGTCAGCCCCTTCGAGCTGCGGCAGCAGTGTGTTGATCTGCTCCAGCCCATCATCCTGCAACGGCATGTGGAACACTCGCCCGTCAAGGCGCGCCTCGGTACACGAAGCGGACAGGACCAGGATCAGCTCTGGCGGATAATCCTGCGCAGTGAGCGCCTCCAACGTGCGCTCCAGACCATCGCGACTGCCCTGCCCGTCAATGATGATCGGTACGATGCGCGGCTGGCAGGGCCAACTGGCGAGCGTTTCCGGCAACCAGTGGCGTTGCTGCTCGGTGAGCACCCGGCATCCCAGCCACTGCGCGTACAGTTCGCCGAAGCTGAAGCTGTTGACGCCGACTCCCCACTCCTGACGGCTCTGCTTGGTACCCAGGGTTCGACTCAGGGGCAACTCTTGCCAGACCCGGGGCAACTCATCAGCGCGGGACAACGGAACATAACGCACCCATCCCGGCGCAGGCGCCGATTCACCGCTGCGCGCCTTGAGCATTTGCGAAATCCACTCGCGCTCGACTTGCGCAGCATCCTTCATCGGTTGCTGTGCACTCAGACGCTCCGGGTAGAGGCGTTCGGCACTGAGTACGCTGTTGGACACCGCCAGATTGCCGCGCCGCAGCAGGCAGACATACAGGGCAAAATCCAGCGTTGCGACGAAGCAGGCGCCATCCTCGGTCAATGCTGGCAACAGCTCGACGACGTCGGCACGACGCATCAGCGCATTGCTGAATCCACCGAGCACGTTGACCGGGAATTTTTCAAAGATGCCCAGTACGTCGTCGCCCTTGAGCAAGCCACTGACTGGCGACAACGGCGTGTTTTCGATGCGCGCCGGCAGAATGATGTCGTTTGCGTCCCAGAGCAGCCGTTGCGCCACCACCAGGCTGACTTCTGCACGCTGCATCTCATGGGCCTGCTGCTCGATGCAGGCGGAATAGAGCAGATCGTCATCGCACAGAAATTTGATGTACTCGCCCTGCGCCTGCTCGAGACAAGCCTTGAGGTTGTCGACCAGTCCCAGCGTCCGTGGATTGCGCACGTAGCGTACGGCCACACCCGTCTGTTCGGTCACAGACGCTGTGATGGCTTCGATCTCGCTGCCGCGACTGTCGTCGCACACAATGATTTCGAGTTGGCCATAAGTCTGGCTCACCGCACTGTTCAAGGTCCGCTCGAAGAAGCGCGGATTGAAGGCGGGAATGACCAGACTGACGAGAGGAAGTGGATTCACGGCGGGCTCACAGGCGGTACGAGCCCGCTCGGTAAAGCGAGCCCATGAAACCGCAAAAAAACATTAACTGAAGGACAAGACAAACGGGCGCCTGCGCGCCCGTCCAATGTCAGATCTTGTTGAACAGACCCAACTGACTGATCTTGCTGAACGCCAGTTGCGAGGCTTGCAGCATGGTCTGCTGCAACGTCAGGCGGGTCATCACCTCGGCCGGATCCGAATCACGGATCGAACCCTGGGTCGTGGTGTTGGCCTGGATCAGGCTCTGGTTGGTGGTGTCCTGGTCATCCAGCGACTGACCGCGCGCACCGATCGAGGTCACCGCAGCGCCAATCTGGTTGGAGGCACTGTCGATGTTGCCAAGGGCCGACTCCATGGCCCCCTGGAATTTCTGCTTGGCTACCGGATCACCGTCAACCTGCATGTTCAGCGCCGTGACCATCTGGCCCAGGGTGTCGAGCACGTTCTGGGTCTGGTGGTTGTTGGACTGAATCGAGAACTGATCGCCCGCACCCGGCGTACCGCCAATGGCGAAGGTCACACCGGCGGCCGTGGCGTTGCTGCCGACCATGGTGCCCGATGACACCGGTTTGCTGTCAGCGGTCACAGGGGCCGCGTACAGGTCGAAATCGTTGGCGCTGGTGAACTTCAGCACCGCGCCGCCGCCCGACGGGAAGGCCGCGCTGTACGCCGCCTGGTTGGTCACGCTGGAGCCGGTGATGACCGCCGTCGACGGGTTGCCCGGGCTGCGCGCAGTGGTGAACGAATCAGGCGTGGCCGACAGCTGGAAGCTGTGACCGGCGATGACCGCATCCGGGTTGGTGTCGCCGGCCTTGAGGTTGATGTTCAACTTCATGTCGACGCCACGGAAGCTGACGGTCTGGTTGGCACCATTGCTGTTGCTGATCAGGCCGTTCTGGCTGGCCTCGGACGTCACGTCGTTGCCCAGGGCATCGGTGATTTTCAACTGCGTGCTGCTGATGAAATCCACGGTGTATGGCTGGCCCGCCGTGAACTTGGCGTTGTAGGTCGCTGCGGTGCCGACCGTACCGTTGGACAGCACCACACGACCGTCATCCACCGCCGGAGCGGTCATGGTGGTCTGGGTGCGGCTGGTGTTGATGGTCTGCTGGAAGGCGTCCCAACCGGTGGTATTGGTCGCGACCGACATGCCGTCGCCAATGCCCAGGTTGATCTGGGTCTGGTCACCGTTATAGGTGTAGGTGCCGTCGACGTTTTGCGAGTACGGCGCGGTATCGGTCTTGGAACCGGAGAACAGGTAGTTGCCGTTGGCATCCTTGGAGTTCATCAGGCCCAGCACTTGTTGCTGGATCTGGCTCAGTTCCGCCGCGTACGCCTTGCGGTTGTCGTCGGTGGCGATACCGTTGTTGGCGGCCAGGCCGATTTCCTTGGCGCGCTGCAGAGCCGTGGTGATGGAGTTCAACGTCGACTCCTGCACGGTCAGCGAGCTCTTGGTGGTGTCGATGTTGCCCTGATACTGGTCGAGCATCGCACTTTGCTGACCCAGCTTGAGCAGACGACCGGCGCCGATCGGATCGTCGGCAGCGGTGTTGATGCGCTGCAGGCTGCTCGCTTCGTTGGCGGTCGCGACCGTCTTGCTGTAGTTGCGCTGATATTGAGCAGCTTGCGTCGCGTAATACTGGGCGGTGGAAATGCGCATGAATTACGACTCCTTAAAGACTGTTGATCAGCGTGGCGAAGGTTTCCTGCGCAGCTTTGATGATCTGCGAAGACGCTGTGTAGTACTGCTGATACTTGACCAGGTTGCCGGTCTCTTCATCGAGGTTGACCTGGGACAGCGAATCACGCGCGCCCTTGGCCTGATCGAGGATCACCGAGGTGGCTTCATTGTCGGACTTGCTCTGCGCAGCCTTGGTACCGACGTTGGTCACCAGTTTGTTGTAGGCGTCGGTCAGGCTGATGCCCTTGCTGCCGCTGCCGGTGTCCACGGTCTGCTTGGCCTGCAGGCCAACCAGTGTCTGTGCGTTGCGGTTGTCCGAAGACGCCGCGCCGGTCAGGTTGATGGTGAAGGTTTCGCCGGACTTCGGCGTCGCGCCCACGGTGGTCTGTACGGTGAAGGTCTTCTGCACGTTCGGCGTGACCGTGGTGTCCATCACCGGAGCACCGGTGGAGTCGACCATGCCGACCTTGAGGTTCAAGGTGTTGGCCTGCCCCGGCACGATGGTGCCCGAACCGATGGTGTTGCCCTTGGCGTCGACCATGTTGTACGACTGGCTGCCGCTGGCGACCGCACCGAACACCAGTTTGACCGGCGTCGAATATTTGAGCGCATTCTGCAACTCGGTCTGCGACGCCGGGTTGTAGATGTCGAACGAATCAGTCAGCGTCGGCTGGGTGTAGGTACCGGAATTGTTCGCACTGGCCACGCCAGTCAACGGCGCTGCCGCAGCGATTTTCTTCGGATCGGTCAATACGGTCTGGATGGAGCTGGCCGCGTTACGGGTCGGCGTCACTTTGAACGTGTCGCCCGCGCTCAGCGCCCCGCCGTTGAGGGCCAGGGTGAAGCCGTCGATCACTGGCGGTGGCGTGGTCGTGGTGCTGAACGAGCCCATGTCGGTGCCATCGGAGCGCTTGACCGAGTAGTTGGTGGCGCTGGTGAAGGTCACCTGATAATCGCTGGTGGTCAGCTTGCCGGTGTCCTTGATGGTGACATCGAGGTTGCCCGAGCCGGCGCTATTGGTCGACTGCGCAATGCTGCGCTGGCTGACCAGTGCGGCACTGTTGATGTTGTTGAAGATCGCTGCGCCGAAGTCACCGTTCTTGTCGATGCCCTGGGCTTGCTGGCTGTTGACCTGATCGGCCACCACCAGCGCGACACGCCCCAACTCATTGAGCGAAGGGTCGAGCACTTCTTTGCGATAGGTCAGCAGGCCACCGATTTCGCCACCGCTCATGGCCGACGTGATGTCGATCACGCTTGAGCCGCGGTCCAGCTGAATCGCCATGCGCGTCGGATCGTCCTTGCTCGGCACGGTGCTCAAGGTGTTGGTGGTGTTGCCGATCACCAGCGGCTGGCCGGTGCCGATGTACACGTCAAAACTGGTGCCACGCTCGACGACCTGTGCACCGGTCAGCTCGGAGAGCTGACGCACCGCTTCATTACGGCTGTCGAGCAGATCGTTCGGCTGGCCGCCGCTGGTGGAAATCTCGCCGATCTTCTGGTTCAGGTTGGCAATCGAAGTCGCCAGCTTGTTGACCTGGGACGTCATGTCGCTCAGGTTGCCATTGATCGTGGTGTTCTGATCGTTCAGCTGTTTGGCCAGCGCATTGAAACGGCTGGTCAGAGCCTGCGCACCGGTCAGCACCGACTGACGGGAGGTGTCGTCAGTGGCCGAAGTCGCCACGCCCTGCATCGAAGTAAAGAACTTCTGCAGCACACCGGTCAGGCCGGTGTTGGTATCGGACATCGAAGCGTCCAGCGCAGTGGCCTGGGCACCGTACGCAGCCGCTTCGCTATTGAGCGAGGTGGCGGTATGCAGCTGGTTTTCGAGGTAAGAGTTGTAGACCCGGCGCACATCGGCCAGGGTCGTCCCCGTACCGATGAAGACGTTGCCGAACTGCTGCGAGGCCTTGGTGCTCTGCACGGTTTGCTGGCGTGAATACCCGGCGGTGTCGACGTTGGCAATGTTGTTACCTGTGGTCGCGAGAGAGGAAGAACTCGCGGACAACCCCGACATCCCGATATTGAGCAAACTCATGATTCAAACCTTACCGTGTGTTTATAGAGGCGTCGTTGAAACGCCGGCCGCAGCGTAGTTTTCGAAACTGTTCATCTGCTTGGCTATCTGCGAAATCTTCGTCGCGTAGTTCGGGTCGGTCGCGTAACCGGCCTTTTGCAACTCGCGTACAAACTGTTCTGGGTTATCGGCCGACTTCACGACATCTTGATAGCGATTGTTGGTCTGCAGCAAAGTCACCAGATCGTGGAAACTGTCCTTGTACGAGGCATAGGAACGGAACTGCGCCGTCTCCTTGACCATCTGCCCGTTGCGGAACTCGCTGGTGATTGCCCGGGCCGAATCGCCGGTCCAGTTGCTGCTGGCCTTGATGCCGAACAGGTTGTGACTGCTGCTGCCATCCTGGGCACGCATGACCGATTTGCCCCAGCCGGTTTCCAGTGCGGCTTGCGCCACCAGATAACGCGGATCGACGCCAATACGCGCGGCGGCTTCTTTGGCCATTGGCAACATGGTGTTGACGAATTCGTCGGCGGAGCTGAAAGCGCGCTTGGCCGGCGCCAGCGGAATCTGCGCCATCGCTCGACCGTAAATCTGCATCTGCCCGCCGGACGCCTTGGCGTCTTCGGCACGGCTCAGCCAGTCGCCGTTGTACAGCGGGCCGGCGCCGGTGGCGGCCGTGGTCACGGCACGTTGTGGCAAGGCATTGGTGGCGGTCGGCGTGGCGGACGGCACCAGACCGGCGAGCAAACGATCGGCCAGTTTCGGCGGCAATGCCAGACGACGCTTGTTGATCATTGCCATGTCATTGCTGTGCGAGGCTTCGGTAGTAGCCACACGCCCGGAACGCGAGGCCCACAACGGACGCTCGCCATTGAGCCGCGATAACGGCCCATTGGTGGCAGTGGTGCCGGCGGCAATCGGGGTCTGCACCGCAGCGGCTTTCGCCGCCTCTTGCTTGGCGGCGGACGCGGCCGCAGCCTCACCCGGTGCTAGCGGTTTGTTCCTCGACATCTGCTTCATCAGCACGTCGGCCAGACCGATACCGCCGCCCTCGCGGGACAGCGATACCGCCAGTTGCTGGTCGTACATTTCCTGATATTGCTTGGCCGCCGGGGTGTTCATCGGGTTGTCTTTACCCAATGCCTCAGTGGCCGAACGCATCGACTTGAGCATTTCGCCAAGGAACAGCGATTCGAACTCCTGCGCCACTTTGCGCATGTTCGCATCGCTGTTCTTGTCGCCGACCTTGAGCTGGTTCAGACGATTGAGGTCGGAGTACGAACCCGAATCGCCAGTGCCCACCAGACTGCCTTTGCGCATATCCATGGTCGGCGTCCTCAGATCACGATCAGGTCGGCTTGCAACGCGCCGGCCTGCTTCAGTGCTTCGAGAATGGCCATCAGGTCACCCGGTGCCGCGCCAACCTGGTTCACCGCCCGCACGATCTCGTCGAGGGTGGTGCCCGGGCCGAACTTGAACATCGGCTTGGCTTCCTGTTCGGCGTTGACCCGCGAACGTGGAACCACCGCGGTCTGGCCGTTGGACAATGGGCCCGGCTGACTGACGATCGGGTCTTCGGTGATGGTCACGGTCAGGCTGCCGTGAGTCACGGCGGCCGGCGAAACTTTCACGTTCTGGCCGATGACGATGGTGCCGGTGCGCGAGTTGATGATGACTTTCGCCACCGCCTGACCCGGATCGACTTCAAGGTTTTCGAGGATCGACAGGTAGTCGACGCGCTGGCTCGGATCGAGCGGCGCCGTCACACGGATCGAGCCGCCGTCGATGGCTTGCGCCACGCCAGGGCCGAGCATGTCGTTGATCTTGTCGACGATACGCTTGGCCGTGGTGAAGTCGGAACGGTTGAGGTTCAGCGTCAGGCTGTTGCCCTGGTTGAAACCGCTCGGTACCGAACGCTCCACCGACGCACCGCCGGGGATACGACCGGCCGACGGAACGTTGACGGTGATCTTCGAACCGTCACGCCCTTCGGCATCGAAACCACCGACCACCAGGTTGCCCTGAGCGATGGCGTAGACGTTGCCGTCGATACCCTTGAGCGGGGTCAGCAACAGGGTGCCGCCGCGCAGGCTCTTGGAGTTACCGATCGAAGACACGGTGATGTCGACCTGCTGCCCTGGTTTGGCGAACGCCGGCAGATCGGCACTGACCGACACCGCTGCGACGTTTTTCAACTGCACGTTGCCCGATCCCGGCGGCACCTTGATGCCGAACTGCGAGAGCATGTTGTTGAAGGTCTGCAGGGTGAACGGGGTCTGTGTCGTCTGGTCGCCGGTGCCGTTAAGCCCGACCACCAGGCCATAACCGATCAACTGGTTGGAACGTACGCCGGAAATGCTGGCGATATCTTTCAGCCGCTCGGCGTGGGCACCAAAGGCTGCGGACAACAGGGCCGCAGCCAGCATGAGGCTCTTGAAATTCAAAGTCGCCACCTAGAAAGGGAACAGCGGGCTGAGGAAGAAACGGTCGAACCAGCCTGGCTGACTCGCATCGGCAAACGAACCGGTGCCCGAGTAGGTGATGCGCGCATCGGCGACACGGGTCGACGACACGGTGTTGTCGGTGGCGATGTCATCGGCACGCACGAGACCTGCGATGCGCACCAGCTCGTCGCCGGTGTTGAGGGTCATCCACTTCTCGCCGCGCACGGCGATGATGCCATTGGGAAGCACATCGGCCACGGTCACGGTGATCGAGCCGGTCAGGGTGTTGCCCTGCGCCGCCTTGCTGTCGCCCTTGGTCGCACGGTCGCCGCTGTAGCCGACGTCGAGGCTCAGATCATTGCCACCCAACGGGTTGTTGGTGGTGCCACTGCCGCCAAACAGCGAAGTCAGGCCGATGCCGGTCTTGCTGTTCTTGGCCACTTGCGAGTTGGCGTTTTTGCTCGCCTGAGTCTTCTCGTTCAGGGTGATGGTGATGATGTCACCGACCCGGAATGCCTTGCGGTCGCTGTACAGGTTCTGCTCGAAGCCGGCCTGATAGATCGAGCCGTTGTTGGCCGCAGACGGCAATGGCGTGCGTGGCAACACCGGAGCGTAATAAGGGTCATTGGGCTTGGGCGTCGGTGCGACGCAGCCCGCGAGCGAGACGACCCCACCCAATGCCAGAACAGATACGAAGCGTTTCATGACCCTACCTCACGGTGTTGCTGGCGACCTCATGGCCGCCCCATAGACTTGATTACAGATTCTGCGTTACGAACGAGAGCATCTGGTCGGCGGTGGAGATCACCTTGGAGTTCATCTCGTAGGCGCGCTGAGTGGTGATCATGTTGACCATCTCCTCAACGGTGCTGACGTTGGAACCTTCCAGGGTGTTCTGCAGCGTGGTACCGAAACCGTTCAGGCCCGGGGTGCCGATTTGCGGCGCGCCGGAAGCAGCGGTTTCCAGGAACAGGTTGTTGCCCACTGCCTGCAGACCGGCCGGGTTGATGAAGTCGGCGGTTTGCAGGTTGCCGATCACCTGAGCGGCCGGGTTGCCTGGCACCGTGATCGACACGGTGCCGTCGGTGCCGACGGTGAAGCTCTGCGCGTTGTTCGGGATAACGATGGCCGGTTCCAGGGCGAAACCGCTGGCGTTGACGATCTGACCGTTGGAGTCGAGGTGGAAAGTACCGTCACGGGTGTAGGACGTGGTGCCGTCCGGCTGCAGGATCTGGAAGAAACCGCGACCGTCGATGGCCATGTCCAGCGGCTGCTCGGTGGTTTGCAGGCTGCCGGCGGTGAAGTTTTTCTGGGTGCCGACGATGCGCACACCGGTACCCAGTTGCAGACCCGACGGCAATTCACTGTCCTGGGTCGACTGGGCGCCTGGCTGACGCTTGATCTGATACAGCAGGTCCTGGAACTCGGCACGGTCACGTTTGAAACCCGTGGTCGACACGTTCGCCAGGTTGTTGGAAATGGTGGTCAGGTTGGTGTCCTGGGCGGACAGACCGGTTTTGGCAACCCATAGAGCCGGAAGCATTCGATTCTCCTCGTGCGCCTGTTTTACGGCGCGACGTTCTGATAATTAGCTGATCTGCAAGACCCGAGCCATGGCCTGGTCGTCGTCTTTGGCGGTGTTCATCATCTTGACGTGCAACTCGAACTGCTTGGCCAGGGCCAGCACCGAGGTCATTTCTTCCACGGCGTTGACGTTGCTCGACTCAAGGAAACCCGACACCAGTTTGACGTTGGCATCGGCCGGCGCCGGCTGGCCGTCCTTGGTGTAGATCGAGCCGTCGAGGCCTTTGTTGAGGTTCTTGATGTCCGGGTTGACCAGTTTGATCCGGTCGACTTCCGCCATGACGCGCGGGCCTTCGCCCATCGCACGAATACTGATGGTGCCGTCTTCCCCGACTTCGACCTGCTGCTCCGGCGGCACGGCGATCGGACCGCCGTTGCCGAGTACCGGCATGCCGTTGCCGGCGCGCAATACGCCGAGGGCGTCGATGTTCAGGCTGCCGGTGCGCACGTAGCTTTCTCCACCGTTAGGGTTCTGCACGGCAATAAAACCGTTGCCGGTCACGGCGACGTCGAGGTCACGCCCGGTCTGCACCAGCGAACCGGCGGTGAAGTCGGTGGCGGGCCGTTCGCTCATGGCAAACGCACGCGCCGGAAAGCTGTCACCGAACACCGGCATCGAACGCGCCTGCTCCAGGTCGCGCTGAAAACCATTGGTGGAGATGTTCGCCAGGTTGTTGGCATGGGCCTTTTGCGCCAGTGCGTTCTGACTGGCGCCGGTCATTGCCACATAAAGGTACTTGTCCACACTCTTTCCTCTGCATGCCGGACGTTTGCCGCCCACCGCTGTACTGCTGAGCCATAAGCAATTTGCAGACCAACTTTTTTCTGGCGGCTTGCGGCCCGGTAAACAAAGGACTTGCGGGGTTTTGCGGGGAAATTGGAAATGTATCGAAGTCGAAAAACCGGCGGTGTTATGCCGCTGGGCGGCAATCCCGATTGTTGCAGATGGAAAAAGAACCTGTGGTGAGGGGATTTATCCCCGATGGGCTGCGCAGCAGCCCAATCCATCCATTGATGGTGTATCGGATGGACCGCATTTGCCGGGTTTGGGGCGGCTTCGCCACCCATCGGCGATAAATCCCCTCACCACAAAAGCTCTTTTCACCACAGTGTTGCTGTTAAATCTCGGGGTCTTTACCGACCTCATACTCACGCAACTTATTAGCAATGGTGGTATGCGAAACCCCCAACCGCTTACCCAGTTGCCGACTGCTCGGGTGTTCGGAGTACAGCCGCTCCAGTACGGCTTTCTCAAAACGCCCGACGATCTCGTCCAGCCCACCCTCCAGCGAGAAATCGCCAAGCGGCTGACGCACGCCGTAATCCGGCAGGCGGATGTGTTCGACCTTGACCGTGCCGCCCTCGCACAGTGAAACCGCCTGGAACAGCACGTTCTCCAGCTGCCGCACGTTGCCCGGCCAGTGATAATGACTGAGGCGATCCATCGCCGCCGGCGCCAGTTTCGGCAGCGAGCAACCGATCTGGCGGCTGGCCTGATCGAGGAAGTGCTCGACCAGCGGGGTCAAACCGTCGAGGCATTCGCGCAGCGGCGGGATGTGCAGCGACAACACGTTCAAGCGGTGATACAGATCCTGACGAAACTCGCCGCGAGCGCACAGCTCGGACAAGTCGACCTGGGTCGCGCAGATCACCCGCACGTCCAGATACACCTCTTCATCACTGCCGACCCGGCGGAAGCAGCCGTCCTGCAGAAAGCGCAGCAACTTCACCTGTAAGCGCGGGCTCATTTCGCCGACGCCATCAAGGAACAGCGTGCCGCCCGCCGTCAGTTCCAGCAGACCAAGCTTGCCTTCGGCGCGCGCCCCTTCGAACGCGCCGGGGCCGTAGCCAAACAGTTCGGTCTCGGCCATCGACTCTGGCAGCCCTGCACAGTTGAGCGCCATCAGCGGCGACTGCCCACGCGGACTGGCGAGGTGACAGGCACGGGCCAGCAACTCTTTACCGGTGCCGGTTTCGCCTTCGATCAATAGCGGCGCATCCAGCGGCGCCATGCGCCGCGCTTCACGCACGACAGCGGCCATCACTTTCGAGCTCTGGAAGATACTGTCGAAGCCACGCAATTCCTGTTTGCGCACGTTATAGATGCGCTCACCTACGCGGTCGGCGCGGTGCAAGGTCAGTACCGCACCGGCCATGGCTTCGCTGTCGTCGTGCTCCGATTGCAGCGGCGCGATGTCGGCGAGAAAGATGTCGCCCCTGACCTTGACGCGCATGCCGTTGATTCGCGATTTGTTGGCGCGCACCAGTTCCGGCAGGTCGAAATCCTCGGCATAGCGCGACAGCGGAATCCCCGGCACTTCATCCACGCGCACTCCGAGCAACTGCGCCGCCGCGCGGTTGGCCGCAACGATCGAGCCGCCCATGTCGATCGACAGCACCGGAAATTCCAGCGCACCGAGCAACGCATTCAACTCCATGTGCCGACGCTCGCTGGGCATCAACCCGACGCGCTTGACGCCAAACACCCCGGCAATCGCCTCGAACTTCGGTCGCAGCGCCTGAAACTGGATGTTGATCAGGTTCGGACAATGCAGATAGATCGCATTGCCGTGCTCACCGCCGACCTCGCCGCGTGCAACGTTGATCCCGTACTCCACCAGCAGGTTGAGGATGTCACGCAGGATGCCGATGCGGTTTTGGCAGTGGACTTTGATACGCATATAAAGAGGCCCGACGAGGATGAGGGGTTAAACACAATCCCTGTGGGAGCGGGCTTGCTCGCTCCCACAGGGATAGCGCCCCGACTTTTCTGTCGAGGCGCGCAGATAGTTGTCAAGATTATGTGACAGCCACAGCCCTTTTCAAACCTGCAAATCACCGCAAATGCGTGATATCAGTCAAAGCGTAACGATTTTTTTACGAAATGCGGTGATTGTTCCTACTAGGAACGCACTCAACCTGCTGCATCACGCCGCACTCTCGGGTAATTCTCAGTCCATCGCTGGACATAACAAGAACGAATTCCCCTAGCAGGAGAGCAGTATGAAGCAGACGCAATACGTGGCCCGCGAGCCCGATGCGCAAGGTTTTATCGACTACCCCGCCGAAGAGCATGCGGTGTGGAACACGCTGATCACCCGCCAGTTGAAAGTGATCGAGGGTCGGGCGTGCCAGGAGTACCTGGACGGTATCGAAAAACTCGGTCTGCCCCACGACCGCATTCCGCAGCTGGGCGAGATCAACAAGGTGCTCGGTGAGACCACCGGTTGGCAGGTTGCCCGCGTCCCGGCACTGATCCCCTTCCAGACCTTCTTCGAATTGCTCGCCAGCAAGCAGTTTCCGGTGGCCACGTTCATTCGCACCCGCGAAGAACTGGACTACCTGCAAGAGCCGGACATCTTCCACGAGATCTTCGGTCACTGCCCGCTGCTGACCAACCCGTGGTTCGCCGAATTTACTCACACCTACGGCAAACTCGGCCTGCAGGCCACCAAAGAAGAGCGCGTGTATCTGGCGCGCCTGTACTGGATGACCATCGAGTTCGGCCTGGTCGACACCCCGCAAGGCAAACGCATCTACGGCGGCGGCATCCTGTCCTCGCCGAAGGAAACCGTTTACTCGCTGTCGGACGAACCCGAGCATCAGGCCTTCGATCCGCTGGAAGCCATGCGCACACCGTATCGCATCGACATTCTGCAGCCGCTGTACTTTGTCCTGCCGAACCTCAAGCGCCTGTTCGATGTCGCCCATGAAGACATCATGGCCATGGTTCGCCAAGGCATGCAGCTGGGGTTGCACGCACCGAAGTTTCCGCCAAAACCGAAAGCCGCGTGATCCGCGACTTTTGCTGAGAATTGAGTCTGTCAGTCGCCGTCACTTTGGTTTAGCGTGACGGCATTGACGGGCCGATAGCTTCTATAAAAAAAACACACTCGATTTCAGGAATCACACCATGTCCACTTTGAACCAAGCCCACTGCGAAGCCTGCCGTGCCGATGCGCCACAAGTCAGCGACGAAGAACTGCCGATCCTGATCAAGCAGATCCCGGACTGGAACATCGAAGTACGCGACAGCATCATGCAGTTGGAGAAAGTTTTCCTGTTCAAGAACTTCAAGCATGCTCTGGCGTTCACCAACGCCGTCGGCGAGATCTCCGAGGCCGAAGGGCACCACCCGGGTCTGCTGACCGAGTGGGGCAAAGTCACCGTGACCTGGTGGAGCCACTCGATCAAAGGCCTGCACCGCAACGACTTCATCATGGCCGCGCGCACTGACGAAGTAGCCAAGACCGCAGAAGGACGCAAGTAATGCACTTTGACGCCATCGGCCGGGTACCCGGCGACCCGATCCTCGGTTTGATGGAGGCCTATGCGCAGGACACTAACCCGCGCAAATTCGACCTCGGCGTTGGCGTCTACAAGGATGCCCAGGGCCTGACGCCGATCCCCGAAGCGGTGAAAATCGCCGAGGCGCGACTGGTCGAAAGCCAGGACACCAAGACCTACATCGGTGGTCACGGCAATCCGCTGTTCGGCAAAGTCATCAATGAACTGGTGCTTGGCGCCGACTCGAAGCTGATCGCCGAACAGCGCGCCGGCGCCACCCAGACTCCTGGCGGCACCGGTGCCCTGCGTCTGGCGGCCGACTTCATCGCCCAGTGCCTGCCGGGCAAAGGCGTGTGGCTGAGCAACCCGACCTGGCCGATCCACGAAACGATTTTCGCCGCGGCCGGGGTCAAGGTCAGTCACTACCCGTACGTGGGCAGCGACAACCGCCTCGACGTCGATGCGATGCTCGCCGCACTCAACGAAGTGCCGCAAGGCGACGTGGTGCTGCTGCATGCCTGCTGCCACAACCCGACCGGTTTCGACCTGAACCATGACGACTGGCAGCGTGTGCTCGACGTGGTGCGCCGCCGTGACCTGCTGCCGCTGATCGACTTTGCCTACCAGGGCTTTGGCGACGGACTGGAACAGGACGCGTGGTCGACCCGACTGTTCGCCGCCGAGGTGCCTGAGCTGCTGATCACCAGCTCCTGCTCGAAGAACTTCGGCCTGTACCGCGACCGTACCGGCGCGCTGATTGTCTGCGCGAAAACCGCCGACAAGCTGATCGACATCCGCAGCCAACTGGCCAACATCGCCCGCAACCTGTGGTCGACGCCACCGGATCACGGCGCGGCCGTGGTGGCGACCATCCTCGCCGACCCGGAGCTGAAAGCGCGCTGGGCCGATGAAGTGGAAGCCATGCGTTTGCGCATCGCCCAATTGCGCAGCGGTCTGGTCGAAGCACTGGAACCACACGGTCTGCGCGAGCGCTTTGCGCACATTGGCGTGCAACGCGGAATGTTCTCCTACACCGGGCTGTCGCCGGAGCAGGTCAAACAACTGCGTGAGCAGCACAGCGTGTACATGGTCAGCTCGGGCCGGGCCAACGTCGCCGGGATCGACGCCACGCGCCTGGCACTGCTGGCCGAGGCCATCGCCAACGCCTGCAAATAGTCACTGCAACACAAAACCCTGTGGGAGCGAGCCTGCTCGCGAAAGCGGAGTGTCATTCAACGAAAATGTTGCCTGACATACCGCCTTCGCGAGCAGGCTCGCTCCCACATTTGTATCTGCGGTGACAAGCTAACTTCGCCCCCCCTGCGGCCATCTGTCGCATTATTTTCAATTAAAAGTCTGATTGTCATTTTTCCTGCTGTATCCTGCGCAGGCTTTCAAGAAGCGCGGATCTACCAGATCTATCAACAGACTTAGCGAGGAGCGCAACCATGCACGAGATTCCTAATCTCCCCTTCCCAAGCCTGCACGTACCTGAGCAGACGACCACGCAACAAGCCGGTGCCCAACAGCCCGAGCCGAAAGAAGCCGTTGAGAGCCGCCAGGCCGACAGCGAAGAGTAAAACCCGCCGTACAGACCGTGTGGAAAGCGCTAAGATGCGCTTTCCACACTGCCTGAAACCGAGCCCGCCATGACCGACGAATTCTCTGAAAGCCAAGCTGCCGTCCTGATCGGCGCGACCGAGAAAATGATCGAGATCTGGAACCGTCTCTCCCCGGAAAAACAGGCCGCCCTGCTCGCCCGTTTCGGCAGCGAAGAAAACGCCCTCGCTGCACTGGTCACTACACAACTGGTCGCCCCGGCCAAACCCTGAAGCCACCCTCCCGGCAAATAGTTTTACTTTTCCCCGCCCCTGACGCGTCCGCGCCGGTATCATAAGCAGCCTATCTAATCCTGCTTTGCCGTGGATCGTTTCTCATGTCGTCCTCTATGCCACAACCCCAGCGCCCCCTGGCGGTCACGCTGCAAGTCGTGTCCATCGTCCTCTTCACCTTCATCGGCTATCTGAACATCGGCATTCCGCTCGCCGTGCTGCCGGGTTACGTCCACAGCGATCTTGGCTTTGGCGCGGTGATCGCGGGGCTGGTGATCAGCGTGCAATACCTCGCCACCCTGCTCAGCCGTCCGTACGCCGGCAAGATCATCGACAACCAGGGCAGCAAGCGCGCGGTGATGATCGGTCTGGCCGGATGCGGCTTGAATGGTGTGTTTATGCTGATTTCGGCGTGGACACCCAACTTGCCGATGTTCAGCCTGATCAGCCTGTTGATCGGGCGTCTGGTGCTGGGCAGCGCGGAAAGCCTAGTCGGCTCCGGCTCGATCGGCTGGGGCATCGGCCGCGTTGGCGCGGCGAACACCGCCAAAGTCATCTCGTGGAACGGCATCGCCAGTTACGGCGCGCTCGCGGTGGGCGCGCCGTTCGGGGTCTGGCTGGTCGGCCAGCTGGGATTGTGGAGCATGGGCGTCAGCATCATTCTGCTGGCAGCGCTGGGCCTGCTGCTGGCGTGGCCGAAAACCGCGGCGCCGATTGTCGCCGGCGAGCGCTTGCCGTTCATGCATGTGCTCGGTCGCGTGTTCCCCCACGGCTGCGGCCTGGCGCTAGGCTCGATTGGTTTTGGCACCATCGCCACCTTCATCACCCTGTATTACGCCACCCGGCACTGGGACAACGCAGTGCTGTGCCTGAGCCTGTTCGGCGCCAGCTTCATCGGCGCGCGACTGCTGTTCGGCAACCTGATCAACCGCCTCGGCGGCTTCCGCGTAGCGATCGCCTGCCTCTCGGTGGAAACCCTCGGCCTGTTACTGCTGTGGCTGGCGCCGGATGCGCATTGGGCGCTGGCCGGGGCGGCGTTGAGCGGTTTCGGCTTCTCGCTGGTATTCCCGGCGCTGGGCGTGGAAGCGGTGAACCTGGTGCCAGCCTCCAGCCGTGGCGCAGCGGTCGGCGCGTATTCGTTGTTCATCGATTTGTCGCTGGGGATCACCGGACCATTGGCGGGGGCAATTGCGGCGGGTTTCGGCTTTGCTTCGATCTTTCTGTTTGCCGCCATTGCCTCACTGAGCGGCCTGATCCTGAGTGTGTATTTGTACCGCATTAAACCAAAACACCACTCTCATTGATCGCCCAATATTGGCCATTCATTGGTTCCGAATGGCCAATGCACAACCGCGGCTTTTATAAGCTAACCATGCAAACGGAAAATGGCGAAGCTACCGTTTTCTCTATTTTTACTGGATACAAACACAATTTTTCGATCTTCCTGAACAGCGAGATCGTGAATAATCTGGTCTTTTGGAAATACAACCTTTCCAACATTACCAAACCCCTCGTCCCAACCCATGTCTTGTTCAAGACTGGCAATAAATGCCTGACTATCCGACCCGCCACGCAAATAAGCATAACCTGCTACCACAACGGTTGATTTCAAATTATAGAGTGCTGCTTTCGTCATATAGATATCGCTGAAATCATCAGTGATAAATCCTCCCCATCCTTGTTTGCCAAAAAGGTCATCTTCCTCACCATTCGACCCACGACGTTGAAGCTGGAGAAACAGATACTGCGGAACTCCATTATCCGAAGTACCCACAATATAAAACTTATCGTCACGTTTCAGAATCACATTTTTAACCGAAGGTACTCCATCATAATAACCTCCGGCCCCAAAACTGGAGTCAAGATCACCACGGGCATCATACCGGCCAACAAACCAACGTTTATCACGCAGACCGTCTGACGCGGCGACAACATAACCATTCCCTTGGCGAAACATATCCTGTCCTATGACTAAAACAGACGGACCTCGAGAAACCAATCGGTACCCGCCATTACCGAACGTTTCGTCCAACCCACCGTTATTTTTTAACTTGACCACAAACGCCCTATCGAAAAATCCTCTGTCGTCAAGCGTGGTCAGAAGCAAAACGCCGCCATCGTCCAATAATTCCATAGTTCCGTGGTAGTCGCGGCCTTTATCCGCCAGAGGCTGCTTCAGCTTTGGAACATCTGAACTTGCAGGAACAACCTCTTTCAGATCCAGACTCCACAACATGACGCCTTTGCTGCCAAACCCTTCATCAATCTCCCCATTCAAATCGAATCGAGCCAGGCCGGTAGCACGATTAAAGCCATCTTTACGAGCGAAGAACCCCAACACATACTTGCCATGAACACTATCAAACTTCACGCTATAGGGCTGCGGCAAATCCCACCCAGGAAAAAACTCCGAGAGTTTAAAAAAAACACTACCCGCTTTTCCGAAACTCTCGTCGATACCTCCTTCCTCATCAAGCATGCACAGGTAAATCTCTTGCCGCTCCTCGTCAGTTGCTGCGCAAAGAATCCTGTTCGGTTCTGAGAGAAGAGTGACGACCCGAGGTTGAAGCCTCTGACCTTGTTCTCCGTATAAAACGACCTCACTGCGCACACCAAAATCAGTATCGGGAGTACCACGCACAACATTTAAGTTATTCATTTACTTTTGCTCAATCAATGAAAAGAGAGCTCAGTAAACGTGTAACAGCAATCCGGCACACCTGTCAGATATGACAGTCATGTAGACCAATTAGTTATAAAAGAGTCGTTCAATGTCCGGAAATTGATTTAAGTTGAGAGGTGCGTAATGGATACAATGCCCGCTCCGGATGAAATGGAACAACTCCATGACACCAACCCTTAAAAATCCACCTTGCCGCGCCCGGCCTTGATGCTGCCGCGCTTGGTCTTGGATTCGAGCCGGCGCTTCTTCGAGCCGAGGGTCGGCTTGGTCGGGCGGCGCTTCTTTTCGACCTTGGTGGCGCTGAGGATCAACTCGGTCAGACGCTCCAGCGCATCGGCACGGTTGGCTTCCTGCGTGCGGTATTGCTGAGCCTTGATGATCAGCACGCCATCGCTGGTGATGCGACTGTCACGCAGCGCCAGCAGTCGCTCCTTGTAGAACTCGGGCAAGGACGAGGCCGGAATGTCGAAGCGCAGGTGCACGGCGCTGGAGACCTTGTTGACGTTCTGCCCACCGGCGCCTTGCGCGCGGATGTACGTCAGTTCGATCTCGGCATCCGGCAGATGCACGTTGTTGGAAATCACCAGCATGGAAAAAAGTCCGAATTCAGAGCGTGCAGGATACCGCGATTAACCACAAAGCAGGCCTCCTGCGGCCATGCGCAACTTCTTGCATCAATCGTTTCGCGTTATGATCCCCAGCGAAAATTTACCAGTTCAATGCAGGAAGCATAAGCATGAGCAATAAAGCAGTTATCGTTTTTAGTGGCGGACAGGACTCGACGACCTGTCTGATCCATGCACTGAGCCACTATGACGAAATTCATTGCATCACGTTTGACTATGGTCAGCGTCATCGCGCGGAAATCGAAGTCGCGCAGCAACTGGCCAAACAGCTCGGCGTGACCGTGCATAAAGTGATGGATGTATCTTTGCTGAATGAGCTGGCCATCAGCAGCCTGACTCGCGACAACATCCCGGTTCCGACGGTTAATAGTTCTGGCGAAAGTCTGCCAAGCACCTTTGTGCCGGGAAGAAACATCCTGTTTTTGACCCTCGCCTCTATTTACGCCTATCAGGTACAAGCCAGAACGGTCATCACCGGGGTTTGCGAAACAGACTTCTCGGGCTATCCGGATTGCCGGGACGAGTTCGTCAAGGCACTGAACAAAGCCCTTGAGCTGGGCATGGATTACCCATTGAAACTTGATACTCCGCTGATGTGGCTGAACAAGGCGGAAACCTGGGCATTGGCCGATCATTACCATCAGCTTGATTTGGTTCGCCACCAGACACTGACCTGCTACAACGGCATAACCGGTAGCGGATGTGCAAATTGCGACGCTTGCAATCTTCGCGCAAAAGGCCTCAATGAGTTTCTGGAAAACAAGGATGAGGTGATGAACAGCTTGAAAACGAAGCTGAATCTGCAATAAAGCACCCAGCATATAAAAATGCGCTCACTTGAAAATTTCGAGTGAGCGCATTATTTAATCCATCAAGCCTGACTACCCGTCAGATACCTCTTGAACAATGACCTGGCACCGTATGCCGGCATGATATTGAAGAACGCAAAACCGACCTTTATCGCGATCTGGACGTAAATCATGCTGAGTATCGCGCTGTTCTCCATCGTCCCGTAAAAGGCGATGTAGCAGAAAAGAAAACTGTCGATTATCACCGCAAACAAAGTACTCAGAAACACCCGCAAGAAGAGAAATCGGGAGTTGGTCAGTTCTTTGATTTTGCACAACAGATAAGAGTTTATATTTTCCGACACCAGAAACGATACAGACGAAGCTACCAGCACCGACGACAGCTGACTGATCACATCATTGTAAGGCCCGTCGAGCTTCCACCCGGGTAGCCCGGGAAGGTACGTAGTCATGGCCAGCAAAATGATAATGGCCGCATTACTGATGAACGCGAAGAGTATCGCCTTGCGCGCCAACCGGAGGCCGAAGGTTTCATTCAGCAAGTCGACGATCAAAAACGTCAGCGGATACAGGAAAGTACCCGGCGTTACGACAATATCAAAATATTCCAGATAGATAGGCTTGGTCGCAGCAATGCTGGTAAAAATATAAAGCGTGAACAGCATCAGGTTCAGAATGATATAAATCATCCAGGAACTCTCGTGGCGATCATTTATTTCATAAGCGGTAAGCGACCCTCCCTGGGAGTAGAATTTCTTGTACAGATTCTTTACTTCTATCTTGTTCAGATTATCCATAATCTCACTATTCAACACTTCACTCAGCTTTATTTTAATTATCTTGCCTGTCGCAATGACCATGATCACCGCCAGGCTTTTTCCGTTTTCGAACCCCAACAGCTTATATTTGGTGTTTTCCCTTTCAACGCTGCAATCCATTAAATCGTTCCTCGATTATATCCCCGACAACACAAACACTCTCCAGCGCAAGATCAACTTCAGTTGTTATGAATAACCTTTTACTGACCTTGTCATACACCAGTTTTTCCTTGTCGATGCTTGCCGCGCCTTTCTGCACGATCAGCAGGTCGCCCGGTTCATTCATGCCACTGACTTCATTTTCCAGCAGGACGCCTATCAAATTGAAGGACGTTCCGAAATAGTAAGTCAGTGGAAAAATCGTCGCCAACTCGCCGATTCGCTTATCCAGATTCTGCAGAAGCAGACTTTCCTTGATGACAGGCACTGCCGCCGGGTTCATGTTGCCCTGCGGCGAGATGCTGCTGTCGATGATTTCCTTTTCTTCAAACGAGATCGTCTCTATCTCTTCGTAGGACACTCCGAAAAAGTCGGAAATCTTGCGCACAGTGGACTGCTGTACGTTGACCACTTTACCTTCAAGAATGTTGTAGATCGTGGTTCGGGTCAGTCCACTGGAATTACATAACGACAGCTGCGTTTCCCCACGACTCTTTATCAGGTACTTGATATTGTTCTTCAGATTCTCCGATCGTTTTCTTCTGTGCATGGAATGCTTACCGTCTTTTATAAAGGCAATTTGAAAATACCCCTCGAATCATCATTCAGGGACTCAACAGGCCCACTAGGAAATAGTTATACGGGTATTAGAGCCGCGGCAGATCATAGCATTCCCCCTCCCTGATTTCGGCATAAACATAGTGTGAACAACACCGCTGGTGTGAACCAGAAAGAACAATTCGAATTCTTTACTGACCCGTCAGTTCTGCTTATCGGCCAGCAGAATCTCGTGAATAGCGATCCTTCCCGCCTGCAGTTTTACACCCTGAGGCCCTGAGAAAAGAATCATTTTATTTGAACAATGTTCATTTTTCTGATTAATTTTCTGGTGTTCCGCCGTGAAAAACCTATGATGCGTCGGGCAGACCGGACTGTCGGCAGCGACCGCAGTCAACAGAAAACGGGCCGGCGATACAGAGATTAGTTTGCGCGCAGTGCCGCGAAAACAAGGAATCCGCTGTATCCGGTCGGGCAAGGGCAGAAACGCACGCACCCTCCGGTAAAACCAAGGAAGTCGCGCTCGTTCGCAGCGCGCTGCACACAGGGAAGGAATACAGACAATGGCAGTCCATACCGAACCGCTCATGAACCAGGCTGATCTGCTGCAACGGGGCCTGGCGGATCTGTGGGCGCAAGACGCCGAACTGGCAGGGATCCTCGACGCGGAAGTTGCCCGTCAGCACCAGGTGCTGTCGCTGGTCTCCTCCTCCTGCGCCGTCAGGCCCATGACCCTGGCCGCCTCCGCTTCGGCACTGGTCAATGTGACGGCCGAGGGGTTGCCCGGCAGACGTTACGGCGGCGGGTGCGAAAACGTCGATCTGGTCGAAGCGCTTGCCATCCGCAGAGCGCGGGAACTGTTCGATGCCCAGTACGCAAGCGTGCAATCGCATTCGGCATCAAACGCCAATTACCACGTGCTGACCGCCCTGCTCGAACCAGGCGATACCTTGCTGGGAATGGGCGTCAAATACGGCGGCCATCATACCCATGGCAGTTCCACCTCATTCGCCGGCATTTACTACAAGGCGATTCGGTACGGCACGACTTCAGCGGGGGTCATCGATTACGACCAGGTGCGCAAACTGGCGCTCGCCCATCGCCCACGCATCATCATGTGCGGCGCGACGGCGTACTCACGGGTCATCGATTTCCAACGATTTCGCGAGATTGCCGATGAAGCCGGCGCCATCCTGCTCGCCGATATTTCGCATATCGCCGGACTGGTTGCCACAGGGCGGCATCCCAGTCCGATCGACGTCGCACACGTCACCACCACCTGCACCCACAAACAACTCATGGGCCCGCGCGGCGGTCTGATCCTTTCGGGTCAAGCGGCGAACAACAAGGTGCCTGGCTTGAGGACGACATTCAGCCGCGCCCTCGACCAGGCCGTTTATCCGCGAATGCAGGGCGCGCCTGCCGTCAACATGATCGCTGCGAAGGCGGCGGCTCTGGCTTACGCAAAGTCCACGGAGTTCGACAGAAGCATGGGGCGGATTCGCAGCACGGCTGACGAGTTCGCCAGCGCCTTTCAGGCACACGACTACGAAGTCGTCGGCGGGGGCAGTGAGAACCATACGGTATTGATTCGGTTGCGTGGCGGCATCACCGGCGCCATTGCCGAATCGGCGCTGGAGCGTTGCGCAATTATCGTGGACAAATATCGTGTACCGGGCGAGACACGCCCTTCACTCATTACCAGCGGTCTGCGCATCGGCACGGGCTCCATCGCGCAGCGCAGAATCGATCCGCAGGGATGTCGCCAGATCGTCGATCTGATCTGCCGGATCCTCGACAGTGTGAGACCGATCAGCGAGCAGGATTACCTGCTGGAACCGGCCTTGCGCGAGCAATTCCGGTTGCAGACCGAAGCGTTCTGCACAGCCCATCCCATCGCCGAATACGTCTGACGGCAAATAAAAAAACCCGGCACATTGGCCGGGTTTCTCACTTTCTGCGTCTGGCTTACTTCGCGGCAGAACCCGCCGCGTGCAGCGCCTGCTGCGCCCCACGCTTGTTCTTGATCACATAGCAGACCCACATGAACACGACCCACACCGGAATCGCGTACACCGAGATCTGGATGCCCGGGATCAGCAGCATCACGCCAAGGATGAACACCACGAACGCCAGGCAGATGTAGTTACCGTACGGGTACCACAGCGCCTTGAACAGTGGTGTCTGCTGCGTCTTGTTCATGTGCTGTCGGAACTTGAAGTGCGAGAAGCTGATCATCGCCCAGTTGATCACCAGCGTTGCAACCACCAGCGACATCAGCAGTTCCAGCGCCTGCTGCGGGATCAGATAGTTGAGCAGCACGGCCACCAGCGTGACCGCTGCCGACGCCAGGATCGAACGCACCGGCACGCCGCGCTTGTCGATCTTCGCCAGACCTTTCGGCGCATCGCCCTGCTCGGCCATGCCCAGCAGCATGCGGCTGTTGCAGTAGGTGCCGCTGTTGTACACCGACAGCGCTGCGGTCAGCACCACGAAGTTGAGGATGTGCGCGGCGGTGTTGCTGCCGAGCATCGAGAACACCTGCACGAACGGGCTGCCGCTGTACGAATCGCCGGACGCGTTGAGGGTTGCCAGCAGGCTGTCCCAAGGAGTCAGCGACAGCAGGATCACCAGCGCGCCGATGTAGAAAATCAGGATGCGGTAGATCACCTGGTTGATCGCTTTCGGGATCACGGTCTTCGGCTTGTCGGCTTCGGCTGCGGTGAAACCGAGCATTTCCAGACCGCCGAAGGAGAACATGATGATCGCCATCGCCATCACCAGACCGCTGACGCCGTTGGGGAAGAACCCGCCGTGCGACCACAGGTTGCTGACCGAGGCCTGCGGGCCGCCATGCCCGCTGACCAGCAGGTAGCTGCCCAGCGCGATCATGCCGACGATCGCCACGACCTTGATGATCGCGAACCAGAATTCAGCTTCACCGAAGACTTTGACGTTGGCCAGGTTGATCGCGTTGATCAGCACGAAGAAGGCGGCGGCGGTGACCCAGGTCGGGATGTCCGGCGCCCAGTAGTGGATGTACTTGCCGACGGCGGTCAGCTCCGACATGCCCACCAGAATGTACAGAATCCAGCAGTTCCAGCCCGACAGGAAACCGGCAAAACCGCCCCAGTACTTGTGCGCGAAATGACTGAAGGAACCGGCCACCGGCTCTTCGACGATCATCTCGCCGAGCTGGCGCATGATCATGAAGGCGATGAAGCCGCAGATGGCGTAGCCGAGGATCATCGACGGGCCGGCGGATTTCAGCACCCCGGCCGAGCCGAGGAACAATCCGGTACCGATCGCGCCACCGAGGGCGATCAGTTGAATATGGCGATTTTTCAGGCCGCGTTTCAGCTCGCCTGATTGCGAGTTTTGTCCACTCATGAAAAAGGTCCCACGCAAGGTTTGATGATGTTCAGTAGACGTTGCTGCAAGGTTGCGATTTCAGACAACCCCGATCAAACCCCAGCGCAAGCACCAGGAATTCAGCTTTTTTACAACGGTCATGCGTCACCTGTTTGTTTTTATCTGTGACGAAATCGAACCCGACACGCTTGTGACGCGGCGGAGTGAACAAGGCGGATGGCCTTGAGGTTTTGCGATTACGCAGAGGGTCACAGTTAAAACGCGGCGCATTGTACACCGCTAACCCCCTGCTGCCAGACCCCGCTGGATCAGCGTGGCGCTTGCCGGGATTGCGTGGGTCCGCCTCGAGATGTCCGGGCGGCTGCAAAAATTGAGTCAGGCCTTTGCAGGCCATCGACGGGGACGTGCGAAAAACCGCCCCACGGAGAGAAGTGAAGATCAATCTCGGCGTTCATTGCGCCTCCTTCTTGTTATGTACCTGCACGACAGGCATGAGGCGCATCTCACCTTGCAAACGGCGCTGAAACAAGCGCGCCAGAGCCCTGCGCCACGCCTTTGCAGGCTGGTTCCGGCAGGTTTTCCTTACAGCGTCGGCAACGGGGTGAATCCACTGCTCTTTACCGGGGATTCCGTAAACTTTTCTTTACAACGCGTAACGCAGATTTTCCATTTCGGAAAATTCTGTAGGACGTCTGCAAATTGACGGTAGCAAGCTTGCTAATGAAAGTTGCCGCTTAGTTTTTTGTTTTCAAATAAGAAATCCGCCGCTTAAAAACAGAATAAAAAGTTTATTTAAATTTTAAATAAATAATTTTTTGCATTACAAAACACCCTGAACTAGGTTCTTCACGTCTTGCCGGCCAACTCGACCGGCCAGTCATAACCGTGAAAGTCATCTAGGAGATCGACCATGCAAGCACTGGAAAAAGACCTGGACACCGAACTGCAACTGGACGAATGGTTCGAAGCACCGACCCATGAGGCGGCTGTGGAAATGATGCAAGCCGACGCGGTGGTTCCGTTCGGCACGGCGATGTGGCCTCTGTAAGACATCCCCGGGCAGGCACGATCCGGCCGGTCGTGCCTGCCGCTTTATTCACGGTCAGTCAGGGAGGACTCATGGATAAGCTCCGCGCGATCTCGCATTTCCTTTACTACCTCGAACATCACCCTGCCCTTGCCGGTCTCGATTCGGCGAAGGTACTGCTCGGCCACACCGCCGATTACGAAGCCTTGACCGGCGCCATCGCCGAACAGGCCGGCGATCATCCCCGCTTCACGTTCAGTGCCCGTCGCCTGGACCTGGAAAGCACCGCAACGCTGACCGCGGCGATTGCCGACAGCGATCTGTACATTTTCTTCTACGACTCTTCCACCCTGCCCAACCCGCGCCCCGACGGCCCGGAGTTCGTCCGCGCCCTGCAGGGCGTGATGGCGGAAAACTGGAAGAAGTCGCTGCTGTTCAAGGATTACGGCGACTATTTCTACGACACTTTCAGCGTCACCCCGCAGCGCATCGCCGGGCTCAACAGCCACTTGATCCAGCGCATGTCCCAAGCGACGACGCTGAGTTTCAAGGACGACCACGGCTCCTGGTTTGAAACGCCGCTGAGCAGCATCAAGAAGTGGACCGACATCAACGGTGTCGGCAACTTCGATCTGGCCCCCGGCGAAATCGCCACCCACAGCGAAGCCATCAACGGCCATGTGAAATTCAAGGGCACGTTCCTCAGCACCATCCCCTTCGCCCGCAAGTACGGCGTGCTCGAGTCGCCACTGGAACTGTGGATCGAGAACTCGACCATCAGCCGCATCGCCACCGACGTTCCGGGGCTGGAGCATGATTTCAACAAGTACCTGGACGCCAATCCGTCAAACCGACGCATCGAGGAATTGGGGATTGGTACCAATGAAGGGGTGAAAGATCTGTATGCGCGCAATGCCGGGTTCGAAGAGCGGCATTGTGGGTTGCATCTGGGACTGGGCGGTGGGGCCAAGGGCAGTCATCACCTGGACCTGATCTTCTCCGGCGGGGTGTTGGCGCTGGATGACAAGCCAGTGTTTGATGGGCGGTTTGTGTTTTAGGCGACCGACGCCTTCGCGAGCAGGCTCGCTCCCACAGGAGATTTGTGTTCGACGCAATTCTAATGTGGGAGCTAGCCTGCTCGCGAAGAGGCCGAATCAGACGCTACATACCTTCCGCCAGACGAAAAAAAACGCCAACCCTGCGGTTGGCGTTTTTTGCTTTAGCTCGAAGCTTGCCGCTCAAAGCTCACAACTGCTTATTCCGGCTTCTTGCGACCGAAACCCGGACGCTGACCGGAACCGGCCGGAGCACCACGACGCTTGCCCGACGGCTTGTCGCCGTCGACCAGTTTGATCCCCGGACGCTTCGGTGCAGGCTTGGCCGGACGCTTGTTGGTGGTGTCGGCAGGACGATCCGCCACCGGCGTACCGCGACCGGCCGGCGCACGACCTTCGCCACGCTCGGTACGACCGTTGGCCGGGCGCGGTGCGCGCTCGCCATCACGGGCAACCGGCTTGCGGCCAGGACGCTCGCCTTCGATCTGCGGCTCGCGGCTCGGACGCGGACCGGTCGGCGCGCCAGCGGCTGGACGCAGGGTACGCACGCGCTCGGTCTTGGCCATCGGCCGCGACGATTTGCGCTGCATACGTTCCAGCTTGTCCTTGCTCTTGGCGTTGAGTTGCGGCATCGCCACCGGGGTCAGACCGACTTCGGCACTCAGCACGTCGACTTCGTACTGGCTCATTTCGCGCCAGCGGCCCATCGGCAGATCAGAGTTGAGGAACACCGGACCGAAACGCACGCGCTTCAGACGGCTGACCACCAGCCCTTGAGATTCCCACAGACGACGAACCTCACGGTTACGGCCTTCCATCACCACGCAGTGATACCAGTGGTTGAAGCCTTCGCCGCCCGGTGCCTGTTGAATGTCGGTGAAGCGCGCCGGGCCGTCTTCCAGCACCACGCCAGCCTTCAGGCGCTCGATCATTTCATCGTCGACTTCACCGCGTACACGCACGGCGTACTCACGGTCCATCTCGTAGGACGGGTGCATCAGGCGGTTGGCCAGCTCACCGTCAGTGGTGAACATCAGCAGACCGGTGGTGTTGATGTCGAGACGACCGATGTTGATCCAGCGGCCTTCTTTCGGACGCGGCAGCTTGTCGAACACGGTCGGACGGCCTTCCGGGTCGTCACGGGTGCAGATCTCGCCATCGGGCTTGTTGTACATGATCACGCGGCGCACCGATTCGGCAGCCTCTTCGCGCTTGATCACCTTGCCATCGATGGTGATGGCGTCGTGCATGTCGACGCGCAGGCCGAGGGTGGCGTCTTTGCCATTGACCTTGATCCGGCCCTGGCTGATCCAGGCTTCGACGTCACGGCGCGAGCCGACGCCGATACGGGCGAGGACTTTCTGCAGCTTTTCGCCTGCTGGGCCGATTTCCTGGTCGTCTTGCTGATTGATGTCACTCATCTGGGCACCTCCCGGTGTGGTCTGCTCAGGCGACGCCTGAAGCATTGAAATCTGGTTTTCGGGCGAAGGGATCGCCGAAGGGTCGCGAATCATACGCGGATGTGCGCCATCGCGCATCAGAGACTAGCTGATCGATCGCCAGTTATTTGTTTTTCCGCCGACCGGCGCCACCGAGTTTGATCAGGCGCAGCGCGGCTTCGGCCAATACCGTGCGCTTGTCGTCCTTGTCGAGTTTCTTCCAGGCACGGATCTCGCGCTTGCTGCGGCCACAGCCGAGACAGATGTCGTCGCTGAACTTGCACAGGCTGATGCACGGGTCTTTGGTTGAGCTCATCAGCATCTCCTGGCTGAACGTAGATCCAAATGTGGGAGCGAGCCTGCTCGCGAAAGGGTCCTGTCAGTCGACATCAACGTTGTCTGACACGCCGCATTCGCGAGCAGGCTCGCTCCCACAGTTGTTCGTTATCAGTCCTCGAACTCGCGACGTTCGGCTTCGATGGCTTCCGCCAGCGCACGGGCTTCAGCTTCTTCTTCGCTCAGCTCGGGTTCAGGTTCTGGCACTGGTTGTTCGAGGGCGGCGACGGCGGCCAGGAGTTTTTCCCGGGCCTCGGCAACGCCCAGCACATCCTCTTCCGGTTCGGCTTCAGGCTCGGCCTCAAGTTCAACTTCAATCACCGGCTCGACGGTCTCGACTTCCGGCTCAGTCGTCGACGCTTCACCATCCGCGGCATCGCGCAACAAATCATCGAAGTCGGTCTTGATCCCCTCCTCCATGCTGTCCAGCTCCAGCAGCAAGGTGTGGAAACTGGTTTCTTCCTTCGGCTCTTCCGGCTCGGCGCTGGCGTCGGCCTGTTCCTGCAGGCCCTGCGGCACCGGTGCGTCGTCGAAATCGAGGACTGGCTCGGTTTCCATCTCGCGCAGTTCGGCCAGCGGTGGCAAGTCTTCGAGGTTTTTCAGGTTGAAATGATCGAGAAACGCCTTGGTGGTGGCGAACATCGCCGGTTTGCCCGGCACGTCGCGGTAACCGACGATGCGGATCCACTCGCGCTCGATCAGCGTCTTGACGATGTTGGTGTTGACCGCCACGCCCCGCACGTCTTCGATCTCGCCGCGAGTGATCGGCTGGCGATAGGCAATCAGCGCCATGGTTTCCAGCAGCGCCCGGGAATAGCGCTGCGGCCGCTCTTCCCACAAGCGTCCGACCCACGGCGAAAACTTCTCGCGGATCTGCAGGCGGTAGCCGGAGGCGACTTCCTTGAGTTCGAACGCGCGGCCCTCGCAGGACTTGGCCAGCAGGCTCAGGGCTTTCTTGAAGACCGGCGGTTCGGGCCGTTCGCCTTCTTCGAACAGTTCGTAGAGGCGTTCAAGCGATTGCGGTTTTCCCGAGGCCAACAGAAAGGCTTCAAGCAGGGGCGCCAGCTCGCGGGGTTCAGTCAGGTTCATGTTTCGACTCGTTATTCGGCTCGGGCTCGCACGTGGATCGCGGCGAACGGCTCATTCTGCACCAGCTCGACCAAGGATTCCTTGACCAGTTCAAGGATCGCCATAAAGGTCACCACCACACCGAGGCGACCTTCCTCGGCGGTGAACAGCTCGACGAACGGCACAAAGCCGCCGCCCTTGAGCCGTTCCAGCACATCGCTCATGCGCTCGCGGGTCGACAGTGCCTCGCGGCTGACCTGGTGGCTCTCGAACATGTCACCCCTGCGCAGCACTTCGGCCATGGACATCAAAATCTCTTCCAGCGCGACGTCCGGCAACAGCTTGCGCGCCCGGGCTTCCGGGGCGTCGAGCTTGGGCACGACCACATCGCGACCGACCCGGCTCAGGCCGTCGATGCCTTCGGCGGCAGCCTTGAAGCGCTCGTATTCCTGCAGGCGACGGATCAGTTCAGCGCGCGGGTCGTCCTCTTCGTCTTCGACGGTTTCGGCGCGCGGCAGGAGCATCCGCGACTTGATCTCGGCCAGCATCGCCGCCATCACCAGATACTCGGCGGCCAGCTCCAGACGCACCGACTGCATCAATTCGACATAGCCCATGTACTGGCGGGTGATTTCCGCCACCGGGATGTCGAGGATGTTGATGTTCTGTTTGCGGATCAGGTACAGCAGCAAGTCGAGCGGGCCTTCGAAGGCTTCGAGAAACACTTCCAGCGCATCCGGCGGGATGTACAGGTCCAGCGGCATTTCCGTGACCGCCTGGCCATAGACCATGGCAAACGGCAGTTCCTGCTGGGCGCCGGCCTGGGGATCGACAACGGTTTCCACTGCGGACATTCAGGCCTCGACCATGAACGGCGCGGGGTCGCCGCAACCGACGCGGATCACTTCCGGGTCGTCGCCGGTCAGGTCAATCACGGTGGACGCCTTGATCCCGCCGAAACCGCCGTCGATGATCAGGTCCACCTGGTGTTCGAGCAATTGACGCATTTCGTACGGATCGCTCAGCGGATCTTCGTCGCCGGGCATGATCAGGGTCACGCTCATCAGCGGCTCGCCGAGTTCGGCCAGCAACGCCAGGGCAATCGGATGGCTCGGCACCCGCAGGCCGATGGTGCGTTTTTTCGGATGCAGCAACAGGCGCGGCACTTCACGGGTGGCGTTGAGGATAAAGGTGTAAGGCCCCGGCAGATGCGCCTTGAGAATGCGGAAAGTGCCGGTGTCGATCTTGGCGTAGTTGCCCAGTTGCGACAGGTCGCTGCAGATCAGCGCAAAGTTGTGCTTCTCGTCGAGCTGACGCAGACGGCGCACGCGCTCGATCGCGGTCTTGTCGCCGATCTGGCAACCGATGGCGTAGGAAGAGTCCGTGGGATAAATCACCACCCCGCCCTTGCGGATGATCTCGACCGCCTGTTTGATCAGGCGCGCTTGCGGGTTTTCCGGATGGATCTGGAAAAATTGACTCACGTTTTCTACCTGTTCAGACGGCGGCAATATCTGTGTCATGTTTGAACCGACACCACAGGGGTGGAAGGTCCTCGGGAACCGGCCGGTACTGGCCAATCTCGGACCAGCCTCCAGGGCCATGGAAATCACTGCCGGCGCTGACCAGCAGACCGAACTCGCGGGCAAGGATTGCCAGGCTGCCGACCTGTTCCGCGGGCTGATGGCCATTGACCACTTCGATTGCATGCCCGCCCGCTTGAATATAGTCGGCAATCAGCTTTCGGCGCTTGCTGCGGGTGAAATCGTAGTGCCATGGATGCGCCAGACTGACCCACGCTCCGGCGGCGCGCAGGGTGCCGACGGTGTCTTCCAGCGTCGGCCAGTGCTGTTTGACGTCACCCAGCTTGCCGGCGCCGAGCCATTTGCGGAACGCCTCAGCGCGATCCTTTACAAAACCTTCACGCACCATCCAGTCGGCAAAATGCGGGCGGGCCGGCGCGTTACCGCTGTCGCCCAGCTCCTGCTGGATCTGCCGGGCGCCGTCGAGGGCACCGGGCATACCTTTGAGGCCGAGCTTGCGGCTTATTTCTTCCGACCGCAGCCAGCGGCCATCGTGCAATCGGGCGATCGCCTCGACCAGTGGCGCGGCGTTGACGTCGAAACCGTAGCCCAGCACGTGGATGGTCGCGCCGCCCCAGGTGCAGGACAGTTCGACGCCATTGACCAGTTGCATGCCCAGTTCTTCGGCGGCGCTGCGCGCTTCGGCGAGGCCTTCGAGGGTGTCATGATCGGTCAACGCCAGGACTCGCACGCCGTTTTCGAACGCACGCGCAACCAGAACCGCCGGCGCCAGGGCGCCATCGGAGGCCGTGCTGTGGCAGTGCAAATCAACATTCACGGGGAGTTGTAACCTCAAATCAGCTGGCGCTATCGCGCGCCCATATGTTTGTTATTATGCCGCCACATCCAGCTTCTGGCTCTCACTGTGAAACAATTCATCGATTTCATCCCGCTTCTGCTGTTCTTCATCGTTTACAAACTTGATCCACGGGTTGTCGATATCGCCGGCCACGAGGTCACTGTAGGCGGTATTTACAGCGCCACGGCGATGCTGATCATCAGCTCCCTGGTGGTCTACGGCGCGTTGTTCATCAAACAGCGCAAGCTGGAGAAGAGCCAATGGCTGACCCTGATCGCCTGCCTGGTGTTCGGCAGCCTGACCCTGGCCTTCCACAGCGAGACCTTCCTCAAATGGAAAGCCCCGGTGGTCAACTGGCTGTTCGCCCTGGCATTCATCGGCAGCCACTTCATCGGTGACCGCCTGCTGATCAAACGCATCATGGGCCACGCGCTGACCCTGCCGGATCCGGTCTGGACCCGCCTCAACATCGCCTGGATCGCCTTTTTCCTGTTCTGCGGGGCTGCCAACCTGTTCGTGGCGTTCACCTTCCAGAGCATCTGGGTCGACTTCAAGGTGTTCGGCAGCCTGGGCATGACCGTGCTGTTCCTGGTCGGTCAGGGCATCTACCTGTCCCGCCATCTGCATGACGCCGATACCACCACGCCAAAAACCGAGGACTGACATGCTTTACGCAATCATTGCCACCGACGTCGCCAACTCGCTCGAAGCCCGCCTCGCCGCGCGCCCGGCCCACCTCGAACGCCTGCAAGTGCTCAAGGGCGAAGGCCGCATCGTACTGGCCGGCCCGCACCCGGCGGTCGACAGCAATGATCCGGGCGCTGCGGGTTTCACCGGCAGCCTGATCGTCGCCGAATTCGACTCCCTGAGCGCCGCCCAGGCCTGGGCCGACGCCGATCCGTACATCGCCGCCGGCGTGTACGCCAACGTGATCGTCAAGCCGTTCAAGCAAGTCTTGCCGTAACCAAGGAATGTGGAGGGGCTCTGTGGCGAGGGGATTTATCCCCGATAGTTGCGCAGCAACCCAAAGCCATCCAATGCGGTGTGCCTGACACACCGCATGCTCCCATTTCAGGTCTGCTTCGCAGCCCATCGGGGCGGTGCGACGTTTCGCTGAATCCCCTCACCACAACAGCTCTCTCGCCACACTCAACCCACTCCAAGCACTGAACCTTCACGCTTCTCACCGCTCTCAATCGCTCATTATTCTCGTTTGCCTGCCGACAACCTGCCCAATATCCATTTGCAAGCAGGAATCGCAATGCGCAAAGGTCCGTTGTGTCTGATGTGGGTCACGTTGTCGATCATGGCGCCCGCCCATGGTGAGGAAACCACCGAAAGCGGCAGCTCCACGCCATTGTCGTTAAGTGCCGGCAGTCAGATTACCGAACTGCAGCAGCGCCTGAAGGCCAGCGAGCAGCAGCGGGAAGAACTGAGCAAACAACTGCAAAATGCCGATAACACCCGCGAAAGCGCCCAGCTTGCCCGGTTGCGTCAGGAGAACCAGCGCCTGAAGCTGCAACTCAAGGAAGCCCAGGCCAGTCCATTGCCGCGTCTGTTGACCGAACAGCAACAATGGTTCGTCACCGGCGCCGGGGTAGCGCTATTGGCGCTGCTGTGCGGTATCTTTGCCAGTGGAGCAAGCCGAAAACGTCGGCAATGGCTAAATTGAGTGAGTCATGAGCGAGCTGTTACTGATTGATGATGACCAGGAGTTGTGCGAACTCCTGAGTAGCTGGCTGAGCCAGGAAGGCTTCCAGGTACGCGCCTGCCACGATGGCCAGAGCGCGCGCAAAGCGTTGGCCGAATCCGCCCCGGCGGCGGTGGTGCTGGACGTGATGCTGCCCGACGGCAGCGGTCTGGAACTGCTCAAGCAATTGCGCAGCGAACACGCCGATTTGCCAGTGCTGATGCTCTCGGCCCGGGGCGAACCGCTGGATCGCATCCTCGGTCTGGAGCTGGGCGCCGACGATTACCTGGCCAAACCCTGCGATCCGCGTGAACTCACCGCTCGCCTGCGCGCCGTGCTGCGCCGCAGTCACCCGGCTGCCGTGTCGACCCAGCTCGAACTCGGCGACCTGAGCTTCAGCCCGGTGCGTGGCGTGGTCAGCATCGACGAGAAAGAACTGACTCTCACCGTTTCCGAAAGTCGTTTGCTCGAAGCCCTGCTCAAGCAGCCCGGCGAGCCGCTGGACAAACAGGAACTGGCGCAACTGGCCCTCGGCCGCAAGCTGACCCTGTACGACCGCAGCCTCGACATGCACGTCAGCAACCTGCGCAAGAAGATCGGCCCCCACCCCGACGGTCGCCCGCGAATCGTCGCCCTGCGCAGCCGTGGTTATTACTACAGCCTGTAAACCGTTTGCTTCTCTGTGGCGAGGGAGCTTGCTCCCGCTGGACTGCGCAGCAGTCCCTCGTTTTTGATTTGAAAAGCGAGGGGCCGCTTCGCTGCCCAGCGGGAGCAAGCTCCCTCGCCACAGGCGGATTGCCAGAGATATTTGTCAGGTCGGGTACGAAGCGTCTTTACCCAAGCTTTACGCAGCGCTGACCGCCGCTGACCTTGATCTCCGTAATCTGAACTCATCCGGAACGTACCGGGAACGAGACAAGGAGATACACCATGCGCAAGACTCTTATCGCTCTGATGTTCGCTGCCGCTCTGCCAACCGTCGCCATGGCTGTGCCACAGGATGGCGGCCCCATGGGTGGCCCGCTCGACGGCCCACGCCACGGCGGTCAGATGCACGGCGAACACGGCAAAGGCCCGTACAGCCAACTCGACCTGTCCCGCGAACAGCGCGATCAGATCCGCAAGATCATGGGCGAGCAGATGCACGAGCGTCGCCAGGTGGTCGAGAAGTACCTGGAAAAACTCTCGCCGGCGGACCAGAAAGCCATGAAAGACGAGATGGCCGCCAACCACAAGAAAGCCGAAGCTGACGTACGCAACCTGCTGAAACCGGATCAACAGAAGAAGTTCGACGAGATCCAGAAGAAACAGGCTGAACGCCGCGCCGAATGGGCCGAGTTCAAAGCGTGGAAAGCGCAACAACCGCAAAAAGCGCAATAATGCGATAACCTCGGATCCGACGGCTAAGCGCCGTCGGTTCTGTTGCCACTCAATCCAAATGTGGGAGCGGGCTTGCTCGCGAATACGGTGTATCAGACAAAGTAATGTTGACTGACACACCGCATTCGCGAGCAAGCCCGTTCCCACATTGTTGAGTTTTTTGTTTGATTGAGGATTTTCTGTGCGTTCATTGTTCTGGCGTATTCTCGCGAGCTTCTGGCTGGCCATTGCTCTGGTGGCGGGGCTGTCGATTCTGCTCGGGCACATGCTCAACCAGGACGCGTGGATCCTCAGCCGCCATCCCGGCCTCAACACTCTGGCCGCCGAATGGACGCAAACCTACGAAGCCCAGGGCGAAGACGCCGCGCAGGACATCCTCGAACAGCGCAAACGCCAATATCACATCGATGTCCAGGTGCTGAACGAAAGCGGCGACCCGGTGGTGCGTGGCACCTTCCCGCGTCGCGCCGCCGCCTTCGAAGCCCGGCAGAACAACGATGACCGACGCCTGCCCTGGCGGCGCCTGACCGACGAATTCACCAGCGAAAAAACCGGCGACACCTATCTGTTCATCTTCCGCATCCCGCACCCGGAGCTCGACGCCTGGCACCGCGAAAGCCTGCTCTGGCCGCTGAGTGCGCTGGGCATTGCGCTGGTGGTGCTGACCCTGTTCAGCCTGCTGGTGACCTTCTCCATCACCCGCCCGCTCAGTCGTTTACGCGGTGCGGTGCATGATCTGGGGCAGACCACCTATCAGCAGAACAGCCTGGCGAAACTGGCCAACCGTCGCGATGAGTTCGGCGTGCTGGCCAACGACTTCAACCGCATGGGCGCGCGCCTGCAAAGCCTGATCGGCAGTCAGCGCCAGTTGCTGCGCGATGTGTCCCACGAACTGCGTTCACCTTTGGCGCGACTGCGGATTGCGCTGGCACTGGCGGAACGGGCCAACCCGGAAGAACGGGAAAAGCTCTGGCCACGCCTGACCCGCGAATGTGATCGGCTGGAAGCGCTGATCAGCGAGATTCTGGTGCTGGCGCGAGTCGATGCCGACAACGCCAGTGCTGAAGAAGTAGACCTGAATGCGCTGCTCGGCACCCTGCAGAAAGACGCGCAACTTGGCTCGCCGGAGCAGACCGTGCGCCTGGATGCCGAACCACACCTGACACTGACCGGCTGGCCGACCATGATCGAGCGCGCCGTCGATAACCTTTTGCGCAACGCCCAACGCTTCAACCCGGTGGATCAGGCAATCGAGATGCAGGCCACGCGTCAGGGCGAACGAATTGTGGTGAGTGTGCGCGACCACGGGCCGGGCGTGCAGGCCGAGCATCTGAGCCAGTTGGGCGAGCCGTTCTACCGGGCGCCGGGTCAGACGGCGCCGGGACATGGTCTGGGGTTGGCGATTGCCAGGCGCGCGGCGGAGCGGCATGGCGGGAGCCTGCTGCTGGCCAATCATCCTGAGGGCGGGTTTGTCGCCAGCCTGGAATTGCCGTTAGTGCCGGGCGCCGTCGTGCAACCCTGATCAAAACTGTAGGAGTGAGCCTGCTCGCGATAGCGGTGGATCAGACGAAAATTCATTGACTGATCCACCGCTATCGCGAGCAGGCTCACTCCTACATTTGATCGGTGGTGTCAGGCCTTGCCCGGCCAGGCGCTGACGAATTCGGCCAGATCAACCTTCTCGGCCACACGCGGCTCCTTCTGCGGCGTGCCGAGATACAGGAACGCGATCACCTCTTCGCCCTCTGCCAGCCCCAACCCTTGGGCCACATGTTTCGAATACGCCAGATCACCAGTACGCCACACCGCCCCGATCCCCTGAGCATACGCCGCCAGCAGAATCCCGTGAGCCGCACACCCCGCCGCCAGCAACTGCTCGGCCTTCGGATACTTAACGTGATCCTGCAGTTTCGCGATCACCACGACCACCAGCGGCGCCCGCAGCGGGCCGTTGCGCGCCTTGTCGATCATCGCTTCAGTGACTTCGCCTTCCTGCATCTGCGCCGCTTCGGCCAGCAACTCGCCCATTTGCTCACGTGCCGCGCCTTCGACGGTGAGGAAACGGTACGGCTGCAAGTGGCCGTGATCCGGCGCGCGCAGGGCTGCGCCAAACAGGGCTTCGCGCTGCTCGGCGGTAGGGGCCGGTTCGACCAGACGTGGAACGGAAACACGGTTGAGCAAAGCGTCGAGAGCCTGCATCGGCCACCTCCTGAGAAAAATGTGCGGCTATTCTAGCGGTATCCGGCAACAGGGTGCCGGTTTACATGCCCTGCCCCACGGGTAGAATGGCGCCCTTCCTACATCAGCCCGAGCGGACTTCATGGCGTTGCCGACCTTACGGATCATTGGTTTCATCATCGGCATCTTCCTGATCACCCTGGCCATCGCCATGGTTGTGCCCATGGCCACCCTGGTGATTTTCGAGCGCACCAGCGATCTGCCGTCGTTCCTCTGGGCGAGCATGATTACCTTCGTCGCCGGCCTCGCACTGGTGATTCCGGGCCGCCCGGAACACATTCACCTGCGCCCGCGCGACATGTACCTGCTGACCGTCAGCAGCTGGCTGGTGGTGTGCATTTTCGCCGCGCTGCCGTTTTTGCTGACCCAGCACATCAGCTACACCGACTCGTTCTTCGAAAGCATGTCCGGCATCACCGCCACCGGCTCGACCGTGCTCAGCGGGCTCGACACCATGTCCCCGGGGATTCTGATGTGGCGCTCGCTGCTGCACTGGCTCGGCGGCATCGGCTTCATCGGCATGGCGGTGGCGATTCTGCCGTTGCTGCGCATCGGTGGCATGCGCCTGTTCCAGACCGAATCGTCCGACCGCTCGGAAAAGGTCATGCCGCGCTCGCACATGGTGGCGCGCCTGATTGTGGCGGCCTACGTCGGTATCACCATCCTCGGCAGCCTGGCGTTCTGGTGGGCCGGGATGAGCCCGTTCGATGCGATCAACCACGCGATGTCGGCGATTTCCACCGGCGGTTTCTCGACCTCCGACCAGTCCCTGGCGAAGTGGACGCAACCGGCGGTGCACTGGGTCGCGGTGGTAATCATGATCCTCGGCAGCCTGCCGTTCACGCTGTACGTGGCGACCATGCGCGGCAATCGCAAGGCGCTGATCAAGGAT
The DNA here is from genome assembly GCF_030209055.1 of Pseudomonas sp. lyk4-TYG-107. NCBI lineage: Bacteria > Pseudomonadati > Pseudomonadota > Gammaproteobacteria > Pseudomonadales > Pseudomonadaceae > Pseudomonas > Pseudomonas sp. lyk4-TYG-107. Next base: position 23,155 of record NZ_JARVST010000016.1, on the reverse strand, counting down.
CAACAGGTGCAGGGTTTGCTCGGTATGTTGCTGGTGACCTGGCTGGTGCTCGGCACCTGGTATTGGTGGACCACCAAGCTGCACTGGCTGGAAGCGCTGCGGCACGTGGCGCTGAACGTAACGTCGGTGGTCACCACCACCGGTTTTGCCCTCGGCGACTACAGCCTGTGGGGCAACTTCTCGCTGATGCTGTTTTTCTATCTGGGCTTTGTCGGCGGCTGCTCCGGCTCGACGGCGGGCGGGATCAAGATCTTCCGTTTCCAGGTCGCCTACATCCTGCTCAAGGCCAACCTTAACCAGCTGATTCACCCGCGCGCGGTGATCAAGCAAAAGTACAACGGCCACCGTCTCGACGAAGAGATCGTGCGTTCGATCCTGACCTTTTCGTTCTTCTTCGCCATCACCATCTGCGTGATCGCCCTGCTGCTGTCGCTGCTCGGCGTCGACTGGATGACCGCGTTGACCGGCGCTGCCAGCACCGTGTCCGGCGTCGGCCCGGGCCTGGGCGAGACCATCGGCCCGGCGGGCAACTTTGCCACCTTGCCGGATGCCGCGAAGTGGATTCTGTCGTTCGGCATGCTGCTCGGCCGACTGGAGATCATTACGGTGTTTGTGCTGTGTATTCCGGCCTTTTGGCGTCACTGACCGGCGCCTGCAACAGCCGCGCCCGGTAATCGCCGGGCGTGGTGTCGAACCAGCGGCGGAACGCACGGAAGAAGTTGCTCGGATCGGCAAACCCCAGCAGATAGGCGATCTCCAGCAAGGTCATGTTCGGCTGCGCCAGATACTGCTCGGCCAGTTCGCGGCGAGTGTCGTCGAGCAACTGCTGAAAACTGGTGCCCTCCTCCTGCAAGCGGCGCTGCAAGGTGCGCTGCGACAGATGCAGGGTCTGCGCCACGGTATCGCGCTTGGGTTCGCCCTGCGGCAGTAAACGGCATAACACCTGGCGCGCCTTGTGGGTCACGCGGCTTTCAGAGAATCGCGCCAGGTATTCCCCGGCAAACCGGTCGTGCAGCAGCGCCATGGCCTCGTTGGCGGTGGGCAGTGGTGCTTCCATATCGGCCCGTTCGAAAATCAACGCATCGTACGGCGCGTTGAACATCAGCGGCGCATGAAAGGCTTGTCGGTAAGGTTGCAGGTCAGCGGGCTCGTCGCCTTGAAACAGCACTTTGACCGGATGCAGGGTGCGCCCGGTCAACCAGCCGCACAGGCCCAGCGCACAGGCCAGCGAGGCTTCGGCGCTCTGCCGGGTTGGCGGCAGGTGATCGCCATGCACCGTCAGAATCAGCGCATAGCCTTCTTCGAGCAGACGAAAACTCAGGTCGGCGCTCTCGGCGATAATCCGCTGATAACGCACCAGGCGTTGGAAGCCTTCGGCCAGGGTGTTGCTCGACATCAAGGCATAGCCGGCAACGTGGAACGACGCCGGGCGTACCACCTTGCCCATGTTCAGGCCGATCGCCGGGTTGCCGGACAGCTCGACCGCCCGTTGCCAGAGGCGGGTCATGGAATCTTGCGGGAAGCGCGCATCCGGATCATCCAGGGCCGCGTAATCGAGCCCCAGTTGCTTGAACAGTACCCGGCAATCCAGGCCGTCCATCTCCAATGCTTTGACAATCCCCATCGCCCAGCTTGCAGAAGTCGTTCGTTCGCTCATGGCGTTATTCTTTTACATGATGGATCGCATGTTACGACCCGATTTGCGAAGGATACTAAAGTGGCGCCCATTGTCACTGGCTGATGCCAGTGTTCACTCTAGACTCAAATAAGCTACCCGCCGAACAACTTGCCGTCAGAACAATAACCACAGAGATCGCAGTCGTGGAAAACATCAAGCAATTCAACACTTTCGCCGAGTTCTACCCGTATTACCTCAGCGAACACGCCAACAGTACCTGCCGACGATTGCATTTCATCGGCACCACGCTGGTGATTTTCATTCTGGCCATGACCATCGCCAAAGGCGCCTGGCTGCTGTTGCTGGCCCTGCCGCTGGCCGGTTACAGCTTTGCCTGGGTCGGCCACTTCTTCTTTGAAAAGAACCGTCCGGCGACTTTCCAGCATCCGCTGTACAGCCTGCTCGGCGATTTCGTCATGTACCGCGACATGATCCTCGGCCGCGTGGCGTTCTGAAACCCGACCCACCAGGAGGCTTGCCGATGAACGCCAATGCCCGCTTCACTCACATGCAAGACGGCACGCAGGAAGACTGGGCGATCATCGCCGCCGACTTCAGCGCCTACGCTCGGCAATTGCCGTCGCGGATCATCGCGCACCTGAAGTTGCTCGAAGGCGATTTCGGCGGCTTCCCGGTGGATCGCCTGACCCATTCGCTGCAAACCGCGACCCGCGCCTATCGCGATGGTCGTGACGAGGAATATGTGGTCTGTGCGCTGCTGCATGATATTGGCGACACCCTCGGCTCCTACAATCACCCGGACATCGCGGCGGCGATTCTCAAACCGTTCGTCAGTGCCGAGAATCTGTGGATGGTCGAGAAGCACGGGATCTTTCAGGGTTATTACTTCTTCCATCACCTGGGCATGGATCGGCATCTGCGCGAGCAATTCGCCGCGCATCCGCAGTATCAGGCCACGGCGGAATTTTGCGCCAGGTACGATGCGGCGGCGTTCGACCCGGCCTATGAAACCCTGCCGCTGAGCTTCTTCGAGCCGATGATGGAGCGGTTGTTTGCCCAGCCGAAGCACTCGATCTACAAGGCGGCGATGGAAGAACACGCCCCGGCCTGATGTTGTCTGCACCGGCCTCATCGCTGGCAAGCCAGCTCCCACAGTGATCTGTGGCGTTCACAATACCTGTGGGAGCTGGCTTGCCAGCGATGAGGCCCTTTTGTACACCTGAAAAATCAGGCAATCTCGGCAACCTTGGCCGCCTTGAGCTGTGCCTCCCGCGCCTGTGCATCCGCCAGGCGATACAGCTCGATCGTGCCGTCCCAGTGCTCGATCAACGCCGTGCACGACTCCACCCAATCGCCGCAATTGAGGTAGTCCACCTCCCCCACCTTGCGGATCTCGGCATGGTGAATGTGCCCGCAGACCACGCCGTGCAACTCGCGTTTCACGCATTCGTGGGCGATGGCTTCTTCGAAGTCGCTGATGAAGCTCACTGCCGTCTTCACCTTGTGTTTCAGGTACGCCGACAACGACCAGTAACCGTAGCCATAACGGGCCCGCCAGTGATTGAGCCAGCGGTTGAGGGTCAGGGTGAATTCGTAGGCCGAGTCGCCGAGAAAGGCCAGCCAGCGGTGATAACGGGTGATCACGTCGAACTGATCGCCATGAATCACCAGCAGGTGCCGGCCATCCGCCGTGACATGCACCGCCTCGTCGACCAACTGGATGTTGCCGAGGATCAGCTTCGAATAGCGGCGCAGGAATTCATCATGGTTGCCGGTGACGTAGATCACCTCGGTGCCGCGCTTGCTCATGGTCAGCAGGCGACGGATCACGTTGGTGTGCGCCTGCGGCCAGTACATGCCACCGCGCAGCTTCCAGCCGTCGATGATGTCACCGACGAGGTAGATCTTGTCGGCGTGGTAGCCCTTGAGAAATTGCGACAAGTGCTCGGCCTGGCAATCCCGCGTGCCCAGGTGCACGTCGGAAATCCACAAGGTACGCACCCGTTGTTTGCGGCTGGGTTTGGCGAGCTCGGCGCTGGTCATGGGCAACCCTCTGCGATGTTTTCGCCACTGTGCACGTGCCGGGTGAATCGACCATGACAGACAGGCGTCAGTCGTGTGACAGCGCGCAAGCCCGTCACCCCGGTGTAGACTGGCGCTCACTTCGGAGACCTCTGCCATGCGCCCGATCCTCACCCTGCGCCAATACACCCACGACCTGATCGTCCACAGCCACGACCACGCGCAACTGGTGTTCGGGCTGTCCGGCGCGCTGGATTTCGAAGTCGAGGGTCAGGGCAGCCAGGTGCGTCAGCAGAGTTTCGTGGTGGTTCCAGGCGGCGCGCATCACGCCTGCGGCAGCCCCGATGGCAGCCGTTGTCTGGTGCTGGACGTGCCCGACGGGCAATGGCTGAACGACTCACTGGGCGAGCACGCCGACGCCAGTCAGCGCTTGCTCGACCAGCCTGCGCGATTGTCGCTTGATGCCGGGCAAAGCCAATTGGTCCACTGGCTGGCACACAGCCCGGTCAGCGATCCGCTGATCGCCCAGCAAGGCGCAGTGTTGCTGCTGGCCAGCCTGAATCACGCCAGACCTGCCGAACATTCGGCGCGGCGCCTGCCCTACGCAGCGCTGGATGCGCACATCGAACAATACGCCGCCTACCCGCTGCAAGTGGCGGATCTGGCGCAGATCGCCGGGCTGTCCAGCGCCCGTCTGCATGCGCGGTTCATGGCTGAATGCGGACAGACGCCGATGGACTACATTCGCAGCCGGCGCCTGCACAAGGCAGTCTGCCTGCTGCGCGACACGGCACTGCCGATCGGTGAGATCGCCAGTCGGGTCGGCTACAGTTCGCAAAGCGCGTTCGCGGCGGCGGTGTTGCGCGAGTTCGGCGCGTCACCGGGGCAGTTGCGCCGCGACTCCTGCGACAAAAAACGCTAGTTCGCCGACAGACTTCTGCGCCGCAACACGTTTCAATGGGCAACATTGAAACCGTGTTCGGATTAAGGATTGCAATGACTCCGCGTACCGCCCTCGGCGCCCTGCATATCGGCGCTTTAATGTTCGGCCTGACCGGTGTGTTCGGCAAACTCGCGGCCGCCTCGCCGGCGGTGATCGTCTTCGGACGTGCGGCGTTTGCCGTGCTCGCCCTGGCCTTTTTCGCCCGCTTCGCCAGTCAGCACGGCTGGCGGAAACTGCAGGCGGTCGACTGGCGGCGCCTGGCGCTCAGCGGCGTGTTGCTGGCCGGGCACTGGGTGAGTTTTTTCATCGCGGTGAAGGTCGCCGGCGTGGCCATCGCGACCCTGGGCTTTACCAGTTTCCCGGCGTTCACGGTGATTCTCGAAGGGCTGATTTTCCGCGAACGCATCCGCGCCAATGAAATCGTGCTGGTGGTGCTGGTCAGCGTCGGTCTGGTGCTGGTGACCCCGGCGTTCGATCTGGCCAGCGGCGCCACCACCGGGTTGCTCTGGGCGGTGCTGTCGGGCTTGCTGTTCGCCCTGCTGTCGCTGACCAACCGCGCCAGCTCCGGACGCATCCCGGCGGTGCAGGCCGCATTGTGCCAGAACGTGGTGGTGGCGCTGTGTCTGCTGCCGGTGGCTGCGCCGCAACTGAGCGAAGTGCGCGCGCTGGACTGGCTGTGGATCGGCCTGCTCGGGGTGTTTTGCACCGGTGTCGCCCACAGCCTGTTTGTCGCCAGCCTCGCGGTGATCAAGGCGCGCACCGCCGCCGTGGTGTTCGCCATGGAGCCGGTCTACGGAATCACCGTCGCCTGGTTGCTGTTCGATGAAAACCCGACCGTGCGCATGCTGATCGGGGGGGCGCTGATCATCATCGCTATCGTGGTCTCGGCGCGGATGTCAGGCAGCGCCGACAAGAAAACCGTCGCCGCCGAAGCCGCGTCTCACTGAGTGCGGTCGTTGTGGCCGAGGTCGCGCGCAGGATCGATCTGATCGCGCACCCGCTGCTTGAGCACCTTGGCCTCGGGAAAGCCGCCGTCGGCTTTGCGCTCCCAGATCTGCACGTCGTCGCAGCTGATGTGAAACACCCCGCCGGTGCCGGGCACCAGAGACACCTTGCCGAGGTCATCGCCGAAGGTGCTGAGCAGCTCCTGCGCCAGCCACGCGGCGCGCAGCAGCCACTGGCATTGGGTGCAATAGGTGATGACGACTTCCGCTTTTTTCACGCTCATGTGCGCTGAAACTCCTGAGACAGAGGGCGCCGCTATAATAGCCGGCTTTATCGCTTGCCCCGAGACTCACCATGCGCCGTTTGCTGTTCTGCCTGCTGCTTGGCTTCCTGCCCCTCTTTGCTAATGTCACCGTGCATGCCGCCGAAGCGCCCCGCCCGAAAGTCGGCCTGGTGCTGTCCGGCGGTGCTGCCCGTGGCCTGGCGCACATCGGCGTGCTCAAGGCGCTTGAGGAGCAAGGCATCAAGATCGATGCGATTGCCGGCACCAGCATGGGCGCGGTGGTCGGTGGCCTGTATGCCTCGGGCTACAAGATCGATGAACTGGAAAAACTCGCGCTGAACATCGACTGGCAACAGGCGCTGTCCGACGCGCCGCCACGCGAAGACGTGCCGTTTCGCCGCAAGCAGGACGACCGCGACTTTCTGGTGAAACAGCAGCTGAGTTTTCGCGATGACGGTAGCCTCGGCCTGCCGCTGGGGGTGATTCAGGGCCAGAACCTGGCGCTGATGCTGGAAAGCCTGCTGGCGCACACCAGTGATACCCGCGACTTCGACAAACTGCCGATTCCCTTCCGCGCCGTGGCCACCGACATCGCCAATGGCGAAAAAGTGGTGTTCCGCAAAGGCCACCTGCCGCAGGTGATCCGCGCCAGCATGTCGATTCCGGCGGTGTTTGCCCCGGTCGAACTGGACGGACGGCTGCTGGTGGACGGTGGCATGACTGACAACATCCCGCTCGACGTCGCGCGGGAGATGGGCGTCGACGTGGCAATCGTGGTCGACATCGGTACGCCGCTGCGCAACCGCAAACAACTGACGACCGTGGTCGATGTGCTGAACCAGTCGATCACCCTGATGACCCGGCGTAACTCCGAAGAGCAACTGGCCGCCCTCAAACCCACCGACGTGCTGATCCAGCCGGCGCTGGCGGCATTCGGCGTGACCGATTTCGGCAAGGCTCAGGAGATGATTGACGCCGGTTACCGCGCCACGCGGATTCTCGACGCCCGCCTCGCTCAGCTCAAACCTCAGCAATCTCAAGACGCCGAACTCAATGCGGCCCGCGCCCCAGGCCAGCGCACGCCGATCATCACCGCGATCAGGGTCGAGAACGACTCGAAAGTCGGCGATGAGGTGATTCGCTATTACATCCGTCAGCCGATCGGCGAGCCGCTGGATCTGGGCCGACTGCACTCGGACATGGGCACGCTGTACGGCCTCGATTACTTCGAACAGGTGCAGTACCGCGTAGTGCACAAGGGCCAGGATCACACGCTGGTGATCAGCGCCCGGGGCAAACGCAGCGGCACCGATTACCTGCGGGTCGGCCTGAACCTGTCAGACGACATGCGCGGTGACAGCGCCTTCAATCTCGGCGCCAGCTACCGCATCAACGGCATCAACCGCCTCGGCGCGGAATGGCTGACCCGGGCGCAGATCGGCGACAAACAGGAGCTCTACACCGAGTTCTATCAGCCGCTGGACGTCGGCTCGCGCTACTTCGTCGCCCCGTATGCTGCGTTTGAAGCGCAGAACGTCGATGCGGTGCTCGACAACGACCCGATCGCCCAATACCGCGTCGAACGCTACGGTTTCGGCCTCAATTTCGGCCGGCAGATCGGCAACAACGGTGAAATCCGCTTCGGGGTCGGCGAGGCCTGGGGCAAAGCGGATGTGCGCATCGGCGATCAGGACCTGCCGAGAGAAAACTTCACTGAAGGTTTCTACTCGCTGAAGTACTCGTTCGACTCGCTGGACAACGTCTACTTCCCCCACGAGGGCAAGGACGTCAGCCTGACCCTGATGCAATTCGAACCGGGCCTCGGCTCGGACACGCGCTACCGGCAGTGGGAATTCAAGCTCGATAAAGCCATGAGCCGTGGCCCGGATACGCTGATTCTCGGCGGCCGTTATGGCCGAACGCTGGACGATGCCAATGTGGTGACGTCGAGCTTCCTGCTCGGCGGTGCGCGACAGCTGTCGGGCTTTCGCGAGGATTCTATTTCCGGGCAAAACGTCAGCCTGATGCGCGCCGTATACTACCGCCGGTTGACGCCGCGTTCCTATCTGCCGCTGGACTTCCCGCTGTATGCCGGGGCTTCGCTGGAGCGTGGGCGGGCGTGGAACAACGACAATGAATTCGACAGCGGCTACATCAATGCCGCCAGCGTGTTTATCGGCTTCGATACGCCGTTGGGACCGCTGAACTTCACCTATGGCTTGAATGATGCGAATGAGCAGGCGGTTTATCTGAATCTGGGGCAGACGTTCTGATCATTCAGGTGGATCTATATTGCCTGCCAGGCCGCCTTCGCGAGCAAGCCCGCTCCCACACTGAAACGCATTCCAACTGTGGGAGCGGGCTTGCTCGCGAAGGCGATAGTTCAGTCAGCGAACAATTCCGCTGACTCAACCTTCAGCGAATCCCCGCCAATAACGTCCGCGCCGTTTGCTTGAGGGGTTCATCCCCTTCCTTGAGCAACTCATTGAGCAAGGCAATCGCGCTGTCGATATCCCCATCATCAATGCAGGTCTGTGCCTGTTCGAGTTTCACTGACCCGACAGCAGGTTCCGGCTCCTGCAAGCTCAGCGGCTCCAGCGCCAGAGTGGACGGAGGATCGCCGAACGCATTGAGAAAGTCATCGTCCAGCGGCTGCGCGTCCGGTTCGGGGATCCACTCCAGCTCCGCCTCTTCGCTGGCCACCGTTTCGGGCAGCTCGAAGTCCGGCGGCAGGATCTCGAGATCGGAGTTCAATGCAGTCCGCTCTACGGGCTGCTCAGGTGTCAAACGACTGTCTTCAAGATCCCAACTGGACGCCATCGACAGCTCACCCAGATTCAACTCGAAATCATCCTCGGCCGCCGGTGGCGCAGGCGCCACCGCTGCGGCGGCGGCAATTGGCAGCACCGGGGTTATCGGCGCAGCGCCGGTCAATTTTGGATGCCGTTCACGGATCGCGGCCAGTTGCTGAGGATCCACCCCGGCATCACGCAGGCGGTGTTCCTGTTGTTCATAAGCAGCGCTGTCGCCCTGCCGCCCCAGCACTTCGAGCAATTGCACACCCAATTCGGTGCGCTCGGGCTCCTTGTCCATGGCATTGCGCAACAACCCGACCGCCTCACTCAAACGCCCATAAGCCAGATAGATCCCCACCGCCTCCAGCACATCGCCGGCCGCCGGTTCTTCACGGTGTTCGGTGGCTGCGCGGATGCTCGCCGATTGAGTGGTTGGCGGGTCTTCAGGATCTGTTTGCCGATCTGCCGGCAGAGCTGCCAGTGGCGCCGCGCCCTCAGCCAGTTGCCGGCGACGTCGTACGAACAACCCGGTACCCAATAATCCCAACAGCACCAGCAAGCCACCGAGCAGCGGCCAGTTGAGGCCATCGTCGGCAGCTTCAGGCGCGGTGGTGACCGGCGCGGGTGTTGGCGGCGTAACGGCCGGTGCCGCTGGCTTTTGCAATTCGCTCAAACGCGTTTGCAGATCACTGACCTGCTTTTTGCCGTCGGCAATCTGCACATCTTGCGCCTGCAGTCTGGCGTTGAGTTCGTCCACGGTCTTCTGCAACTGCTGATTGAGCAACACGCTGGCCGCCAATTGCTCGGCCACGGCATCGTTGGCTGGCGCCGCCGGAGCGGGTGGCGCTGAAGGGGCGGCGTCGCGCTTGCCCTGGGCAGCCTGAGGCACTGCCGTGGCAGGTTCGACGGTGGGAAATTCAGAAGATTGCGGACGTGGATCGGGCTCGTCGGTGGCCGGCACGATACTCGGCGATCCGGGTGGATCGATCAGCAGCGTGTACTCGCGCAGCAGGCGGCCATTGGGCTGATTGAGCTGCACCAGAAAATTCAGAAAGGGTTCATTGACCGGTTTGCGCGAGGTCACCCGGATCATCTGGCGATTGCCATGCAGGATCGGGGTGAACCTGAGGTCATTGAGGAAGAACACCCGCTCGACCCCGGCCCGACCGAATTCATCCGCGGTGGCCAGGCTGGCCGAGAGGTCGCTGGCACTGAGGCCCGCGGCATCCACCAAGGCGATGTCGGCCTTGAGCGGCTGATTGAGGGCCGAATGGACGGTAATGTCCCCCAACCCCAGCGCCATCGACCAGGTCGAATAGCTGAATACACCAGCGACCAGCAGCCATCTGGCGCCACCGCGCAGTACAACGTGCCGACTTGCGAGCATGAGCATCCCTTAAATAAGCAAAACCGGTTTCTATGCGTTCGCACATCCGGTACGAACACGATATTGCCCAGTAGTTCTTATAGTCTGCTCTGCGCGATCCCTCAAAAAACCGGCGCGCGGTTTATGCCTCAAGATTTTTCCAGGTTGCCCAGAATGTGCCCGTGAACGCGCATGCACACCTTCAGATCCGCCTCGTCGACGCCTTCGAACAATTCGTGACGCAACTGCGTGGCAATGGTTTCGATTTGTTCGATCAGCGGCAACGCCGGGGCGCAGAGCACGATTTTTTTCGCCCGGCGGTCTTCCATCACCGACTGACGTTGCACCAGGCCCTGGCTTTCCAGGCTGTCGAGCAAGCGCGCGAGGGTCGGCCCTTCGACACCGACGCTTTGCGCCAGCTCACGTTGGGTCGGCGCGTCTTCGAAACGCGCCAGATGCAGCAGCACCAGCCAGCGCGCCTGGGACAAGCCCAGACCGGCCAGCCGGCGATCCAGTTCGGCACGCCAGCCACGGGACATCTGGGCCAATTGCATGCCAAAGCGGTGTTGATCGGTTAACGGCATAAAACACTCATGAGTAGACTGACAAATAGAGAAAAACTAATTATTAGTCAGCTAAGCATGACATTTGGCTATAGGCAAGAGCCGACCTGTACTGAATCGTTACAACTGCCTGACGGTTGGCGCAATCGCCCTCTTACATTTCGAATTCCGATTGCAGCGCAGCCCTTACGCAGTAAAGAACGCCTTCCGGAACCCGACCGGCGAACAGCTCGGCCACTTCGGCGACCGATGGCAACTCGCCCTCGCCGTCGAGGAACGCGTCCTGCACTTCGCCCATCAGTTCTTCAGGCAAGTCGAGCGCCTGCTCCAGCGACAACTGTTGCTTGCCAATGGCCTCGGCGAGCATGGTGTAGACGTTCTTTTCCGAGCATTGCAACTGCCCGGCGATCTGCATCGGGGTCATGCCGGCGCGGGCCAGGGTGATCAGTTCGTGACGCACATCGGCCACCACTTTCGGCGCCTCGGCCTCGCCGCCAAGCACTTCGAGGAAGGCTTCGCCGTAACGTTCCAGCTTGCGCGCACCAACACCGCTGACCCGCGCCATGTCGGCCAGCGAGGTCGGCTGGCTGCGGAGCATTTCCAGCAGGGTCGAATCGGGGAAGATGACGTACGGTGGCACGCCATGCTCTTCGGCGAGTTTGCGCCGCAGTGCACGCAAGGCTTCCCACTGTTCGCGCTCTTCGCCACGCACCAGCTGACTGGCCGGACTCTTGCTGGCGGTCTTGGCGGTGACTTGCGGCTTGAGGTCGCGGCGCAGCTCCAGGCTCACTTCGCCCTTGAGCAATGGCCGGCAGGTATCGCTCAGGCGCAGGCCACCGTAGCCTTCATGATCGACGTCGGCCAGACCACGCGCCACCAGTTGCCGGAACAACGAGCGCCATTCGCTCTCGCTCAGCGCCTTGCCGACGCCGTACACCGACAGGTGCTGATGGCCAAAGCTGCGGACCTTTTCGTTGTCCTTGCCCAGCAACACGTCCACCAGATGGCCGACGCCATAGCGCTGGCCAGTGCGATAGATCGCCGACAGTGCCTGGCGCGCCGGCTCGGTGGCGTCCCAGGTCTGCACGCCGTCGACGCAGTTGTCGCAGTGGCCGCACGGCTCGGGCATGTCTTCGTCGAAATACGCCAACAGCGTCTGCCGGCGGCAGCGGGTTTCTTCGCAGAGCGAGAGCATCGCATCGAGTTTGTGCTGCTCCAGACGCTTGTGGCGCTCATCGCCTTCGGAGTTCTGCAGCATCTGCTTGAGCATCACCACGTCTTGCAGACCGTAGGCCATCCACGCATCCGCCGGCAGGCCATCACGGCCGCCGCGCCCGGTTTCCTGGTAATAGGCTTCCAGGGATTTCGGCAGATCGAGGTGCGCGACGAAACGCACGTTGGGCTTGTCGATGCCCATACCGAACGCCACGGTGGCGACCATGATCAGGCCTTCCTCGTTGAGGAAGCGCTTCTGGTGATAGGCGCGCAAATCGTTGGGCAAACCGGCGTGATACGGCAGCGCCGGGAAGCCCTGCTCGCTGAGGAACGCGGCGACTTCCTCGACCTTCTTGCGCGACAGGCAGTAGACGATGCCGGCATCGCTGCGCCGCTCGGCAAGGAACGCGAGCAACTGCTTGCGCGGCTGTTCCTTGGGCACGATGCGGTAGAAGATGTTCGGCCGGTCGAAGCTCGACAGGAAACGCTCGGCGTTCTGCAAGTGCAGGCGGGTGACGATTTCTTCGCGGGTACGCTTGTCGGCGGTCGCCGTCAGGGCGATGCGCGGTACGTCGGGGAACATTTCCGCCAACTGGCCCAGTTGCAGGTATTCCGGGCGGAAATCATGGCCCCATTGCGACACGCAGTGCGCTTCGTCGATGGCGAACAGGGCGATGTTCAAGCCTTGCAGGAACGACAGCATGCGCGGCTGCACCAGACGCTCGGGCGCCAGATAGAGCATCTTCACTTCACCGCGTTTGATCCGCGCCGCCAGATCGCGCTGCTGTTCGGCGCTCAACGTGGAATTCAGCGCAGCGGCGGCCACGCCCAGCTCTTCGAGGGTGGCGACCTGATCGTCCATCAGGGCGATCAACGGCGACACCACCACCGCCAAGCCGTCGCGCAGCAGCGCCGGCACCTGGAAGCACAGGGACTTGCCGCCACCGGTAGGCATCAGCACCAGCGCATCACCGCCGCTGGCCACGCGCTCAATGATTGCACCCTGACGGCCACGGAAACTGTCGTAGCCGAAGATGTCCTTGAGGACGCGTTGAGCCTGTTCGAGCATAAAAACTCCAAAAATCTACCGAAACATCCCTGCACAGGCTGGTTCAGGACAGCCACAGCTGCTTAAACAAAACGTAAGAGCGCATTGCCAGACCACCGCAATACGAGCAGGGAGCGCAAAACGCGGCAGTATACCCGAGCGTTCCCCGGCACAGGGTGCCGCTGATAAGACTCCGCTAGCCGCCAACACGAAAACCCTGTGGGATATTCGTGTTGCCTGTAATTGCGGCAAATCTGCCGTGCGGCTGGCTTGAGCGCTCAAGAAGGCCTAGAATTCCCGCATTGTTTATTCCCCCAAGGTAGCCCCGTAATGTCCTTCGCTGAGCAACTAACCCGCCTGCAAGTCTTTCTCGACGCCGACGAGCTGCACGAAGAGGCGCTGGATTACGTGGCCGCCCACGGTTACCTGACCGCCCTGTCAATCTGTGCAGAAGACGTACCGGAGCGTGAGTGGATCGACGCCCTGTTCGCCGAAGAGCCGCATTACAGCAGCGAAGCCCAGCGTGAAGAAATCGAAGCCACGCTGATTGGTCTCAAGGCACACATCGCCCGTCAACTGGCGTCCGACGAAGAATTCGAGTTGCCGTGCGAACTGGACCTGGGCGACGAGCCGGACGACTCCGAACTGCGCGGCTGGTGCATCGGCTTCATGGAAGGCGTATTCCTGCGTGAAGCGGCCTGGTTCGAAACCGCTGAAGAAGAAGTCAGCGAAATGCTCCTGCCGATCATGGTCGGTTCGGGCTTGTTCGACGAGCAGCCAGAGTTCGAAGACATCGCCAAGGACGCCAACCTGATGGACGACATGATCGTGCAGATCCCGGAAGCCCTGACCGCGCTGTACCTGCTGTGCCAGGCGCCAGACGAAAAACCGGCGATCCTCAAGCCACGTCACCACTAAGATCCGGCCTATGGACAACCCCATAGGCAACCGCTCCCTGATGTTGCGCTACTTCCTGCTGGCCGTCGGCTGGCTCAGCGTGGCATTGGGGGTGATCGGGATTTTCCTGCCGGTTCTGCCCACAACCCCTTTCCTTTTGCTGGCGGCCGCCTGTTTCGCCCGCAGCTCTCCGCGTTTCTATCAATGGCTGGTCGAACACCCAAAGCTCGGGCCATGGATTCGTGACTATCTCGACGGCAACGGCATACCACTCAAGGGCAAGGTCTACGCGATCGGGCTGATGTGGGCGAGCATTCTGTTCTCGTGCTACCTGGTGCCACTGCCGTGGGCGCGGGGGTTCATGTTGACCAGTGCGGTGTTGGTGACGGTGTACATCCTTCGGCAAAAGACTTTGGATAAATCCTGAATACCGCCGCCCCCGCTACATCTGCATTTATCCCCGAGACAGCGCCTCAGGCCGTCTGTTTCGTGTGTTTCGAGCCAGTTATCCAAGTGCCCTGCCACTGACCGCTCGTCGGACAAAACCTCCTACCTGTTATTTCTGACAGTTGGCAGCACTCGCCATATCAGGCCCAATCAATCAACGCCTTCCTCGCAGAGCCACCTGTCCTTCGCTGAGGTTTTTCGTCATGACGCACTTTCACTCCTTCCTGTTTCCACGCTTGCAGACTGAGATTCCGGGGCTGAAACTGCGTCCCTTGCGGATTTCGGCCATGATAGAGCCGATCGTCAATGGGGACGGCGGTATAAACTGCAAAACCTACTACCAATTTCCCGACGGTTTGTTCTGCTCCGTCGATGCCTACGCCGAACCTATGCGCAAAGGTGACACGCTCGATATCTATTGGGGCAAGGACCACAAGATCTTTACCCGGGTTCTGCAGGACGACGAAGACGGCAGCAACCAACCGGTGTTTTTCTTCCTGCCTGTGACGAACATCCTTCCCGGCTGGGTCGACGAGGTCTACTACGTACTGACCCGCGCAGGCAGCACCAGCCCCGACGAGCCCGCCACGCCCTTGCGAATACTGGTGAAGCTGGATCTGCCAGGCGGCAAAGACGATAAGCCCCATTTGCCCGGACATGCAAAATTGCACATCGTGCAGCTGCCGCGTGACGTCATCGTTAACGGTGTGGATGCGGTTTGGGCAGCCAAGGGTGTGCCGATGGTTATTCCTCCCTACCCGAACATCGCCGTGCGCGACGTTATCCAGGTGCAATGGGGCAATGCGTTCTTGCCACCTCATACCGTCAGCGCCGATGAGGCAGCCGGCACGGCACCTATCGAGATCACCGCACACAAGGACGATATTGTGGCCGGTGGCGACGGCAACGCGCAGGTGGTGCATTACGGGATCCATGACGAGGTATTCAACCACTCCGAGAAGTGGTCGCTGAGGACCCCAGTCAAAGTCATGTCCGGAATCCGGCAGCTGGATGAGCCGATTATCCAGGAGTCAGTCAACGGCATCATTGATCTCGACAAATTGAACAATCGCGATGTCAACGTGCATGTTCGCGCCTCCACCAGCGATTTCGAGGTGGGTGACACCGTCACCATGACTTGGGTAGGCACACCACCCACCGGTGCTCCGTTGCCCAACCGACAATCCCAGAGGGTGGAAAGCTTTCCCAGCATCCTCATGTTTCAGATTCCGAATGCGCAGGTCCGGGCGATTGCCATGGGAACCGCAGACGTATCGTATGTGCGCTACAAAAAGGACGATGGCTCTGGGCTCCCCTCCAGGCACGAACTCGCCAGGGTGGAAGGCCGGATCCCCGCGCCGGTCTTAAGCGAAGCCGCGGGCAATACGGTGAGCGCCGATATCACATCGGCCACCGTGAACATTCAGTACCCGGGCATGACCACGGACGATATCGTCAACATGGCCTGGCTGGGCACCAAGGCCAATGGCATTCCCTACTTGTATGAGGCTCGGCACATCGTCAGCCCGCAGGACGTGGAAAATCATCTCGTGACCTTGTACGTGCCGGGAAAACATCTGCGGGTGCTGGAGAACGGTGCACTGAATCTGTTCTACCGCGTTTCCCGTGACGGGCCGCACTGGCGGGGCACGCATGAGTCCGGGCATCAGGAAATCAACGTGTTGCGATTCACCTGAGTCGCAGGTGTCAGGTCAACCCGCCGGCCCGGACAGCGGGTTGCCCGGCAGGCCAGCACAAAAAAACGCCCCGCAGGTGCGAGGCGTTTTCAGGTATTCACATCATGAGGCTGCTTACCAGGTCCAGCGCGCTCCGACATTCAAGTCATACGGCTTCTCGATGTACTTGCCATGGCTGTAGTCATAACCGGCATACACCTGCAGGTCCTTGGTCAGTGCCACTGCAACGCCTGCGCCCAGCACACCACGGGTGCCAGACAAGTCGTTGTTGAACTGATTATCAGCGTTGACCGTCACGCGGTTGTTATTGATGAACTCGTGCTGCACCGCAACGCGCACATAAGGCTGGGCGACCATGCCATTGCCCATGTTGAAATTGCGGCCCACAGTGGTTCCCGCTTCACCCAGCACCGAGCGGCTGCGATCGCCGTCGGCCTCCATGCCATTGTCCAGGTCGAAGCTGCGCCCGCGAATCAGCGCAGTCGACAGTTTGCCGTACGGCTCGATGTAGTAGCCGTTGCCCAGGGTGATCTGACGCCCGAACTCCGCCGAGGCGCTTATGCCGGAGTTGTCATAACTGCCCTTGGCCCGCGTGCCATCGCTCATGCCGACTTTCGTATCGTTCTGAAAGCGGTTGAACTTGAGCAGCGCATCAAAGTAGTAACCGCTCTGCTTGTTCATCCAGGTCACGTAAGGGCCCAGATAGTAGCTGTCGACAGTACCCGAAGTCCCCTGTGCGACGTCCAGGTTGGTATGGCTGTAGCCGCCCATGATCCCGGCCACCCACAGACTGTCGCCCAGGTGCGTATCCGCCCCCAGAGAAAGCCCTTGCTGGGTCTGCTGATAACCCACGCCGGAAGCGGCGTTGATGTTGTACTTGTTGCCATAGGTGCGCATCCACAGGCCGGTGTCACCCCCATTGAAACGCAACTCGCCCATGCGGCTGCGCAAAGTTGCCGCCTCGGCATACAACAGCGTCACCGGAGCGTTGAACAGCGCCAGCACCGATTTCGCCCCGGGGCTGATGGTCTTGGTGGTCGGGTCGAGAAACCATTCCGTACCGCCCTCCCCCACTTCTCGCCGAGCGAGGTCATACGACCAGGTACCCAGATCGACCTGCCCGCCTCTCAGGGCAAATTGCGCGTCGCCGGCGGCGGTGTGCACCAGGGTCAACTGCTGCGGGCTCAGCGCGTCCAGACCGGAAGCGGCCACCAGTAATCCGAATTGCCCGCTGGCAACGCCCGTGACATTGAGGAAGTCGTGCTGACCGGTGGCGAAATTGCCCTTCATTTCGAACGTACTGGAACCATCCGGCGAGCCGGCCAGCGTGCCGACGTTCAACTGGTAGAACGTATCTGGCACATCGTGCGCACCAAAGCGCACCGTCCCGCCATTCATGGCGAGTGTTTCTACAGTGTCAGCGCCTGTCAGGGTCCAGCTCGAACCGCTGTTGACGGTCACGCCGTTGACCTTGTCGAGACGGCCGGTCAGTTGCGAGTTGTTCTGCAGGGTGACGTTGGCAGTCGACCCGTTTTCGACCAGCACATCGCCCTTCATGTTGCCCTGATCGAAGGTGAGATTGGCGGTACTGTTGCCGGTGACGTTGACGTTGCCTTGCAGCGTGCTGTCGCTGACAGACATGCCCGCGGTGGAAGCGCCCTGCACCGTCAGCACGTTGCCGTTGCCCCCCGTCAGGGAAGACTGGTTCAACACCTCAAGGGTGGCATTGATGCCCTTGTCCACAAGAATCGCATCACCGGTGCGGCCTTCCACACTGGCGTTGTCGAGCCGCAGTGAATTGTTGCCCAGGCCCGAGGGATCCCTGCCCATAGTCACCCCGGTCTTGTCGCCGCTGATAACCGTGTTTGCGGAGGCGCGTACATCACCCCCCAATATGTTCAGGCCGGTACTGTCAGCCCCTGTGCCCGTCACCTGACTGTTGATGAGCGTGAGCGTGCTCAAGCCGGTGACCTGAGCACCGATTTCCCCACCCTTGAATTGACTGTTGGTTGTAGTGACCGTGGAGCCCAGGGTCGAGCCGATAGACCGATTGACCGCCAGCCCCATAAAGTCGCTGGTCACGATGGCGCGAGTGAGATCACCCGTGCTGCCGGTTATGCGAATACCCACCAGCCCACTGTCGGCATTGACCGTTGCGCCGTTGATATTCAACGTTGATCCGGACGTGACAGACAGACTCTGGGTGGTGGCCCCCGCGATGTTCAGCACACTTGCGTTGCGTACCAGATAATCGCTCTGTGGTGTGCTTGCATCGATATTCAGCGTATTGCCGTTATCGACAATAACGGCGGCAAAAGAATGCCCGCCGGTAAAAAAAAATGCTGGCAGCACGACCAGCATTTTAAAGAGTCCTGCCGCAGCATTTTTTTGCAGCGAAACATGGTTTTTGTTCATGACGTGGCTTCCTGAATGTTCATCACCTCACATCTTTCAGAAGAAACGCCAAAAGACTGTAAGAGGCGCGAACAATACCTATCCGGGTCAAGCAAAAATGTAGGAGAAGTCCTAGATCCGGACGGAAAAGTCCTGTCCCGCTCGAGGAATGATCCGCCTGTTTCAGCAACCGTTTCAGCGAGGACACGGGAGGCGTAGCGGCCTCCCGTGTTTCCTTTGAAACGCATTGAATCAGGTAGGCAACGGGCAACTTCCGCCATCACCCGGATTGACCAGGTACACCTTGACCAAATGCTGTTTGGAGGTCGTCTCACGTCCGTTAATGACAGCCTTATATTTGACGCCACCCCACGCATTCAGAGTCGCGAGCAAGGGCGCGTATGGGATCTTCACAATGAAGCCGGACGCGGCCTCCTGATCTGTCGGTGTGTAGAACACCTCCTTATCTGTCCCGGGTTTGGTGTTTGCACCGCCGTCGTCGGTATAACCCTGATAGGTGAATGTCAGCTCTTGATTCGCCAGTGCCAATTCCCCGCCCGGGACCCGCACCTCGACCACCACACCCTCGTTGGGATCCAGGCGCAAGGATTTGCAGTTCAGCCAGTCAGTATAGTTAGGATCAAGGTGTAAAAATGCCGGATCAGGGACAGTGTCCACTTGAATCTCCACATCCACCTCCTGAGGTTCTGAAATATCTACGTTGTCGTTCAGCGGATGACCGATGACGTAAGCCATCGGGTGCTTTGGATTACCATTACCTGCCGCCGCAATAACGTCCCACTTCACTTTCCACTCAAGCGATGTGGGGATAACGTCTGGAATCGTAACGAGGCCACCATCCTCCTCAGAAACAAGCTGGCCCGCATATTTAAGTTGAACGGTGTCATATTCCTTGGCGCCGGTATAGGTAATGACCGTGACAGTAACTTCCTCATTTTGGTCGGCTTCTCGCAACGTATTGGGTGGGCCTCCGGAATCACCCTGAACCGTCACCAACGCCAGATTTGGATTGGTCGGGTCTGGATTATTCGGATCAATCGGCAGACCGGGCTTTCGCATATCAACCTTAACTTCTTTGGAAATCGGAGTTGGCGGGTAATAGGTGCTGCCGCGTTTGATTTGGTACTCGGCGTCTACAGTTTTTTCACCAGGGTCGTCTTTGAACACGTCTTTGAATGAAATATCGACGTAAACCGGGAAACCGTTGATGGGCTTCGCCATCTGCGGAATGCCGTCGTAGGTCACCACCAACTCATCTCCCGGCAAGTAGTGGGTGTATTCGTCAAGTATTCCCACGCCCAAAGGCGTTTGCGCATCCGCCAGATCTACCAGACCGTCACCGACACCGTCTAACAGCGGAATATCAAGGGGCACCAGCCCCTCGGGTGGGTCTGTCAGAACGACCGTAACGGGGACTGATGGAGAAATGGCACTTAGGTTTCCCTTACGGTCGGTGATTCTGAAAAAAATCGCGTGAGTCCCTTCACCTGTCGTGAATACTTGTGCAGCGGTAAGTTCAAGCACGATCTCAGTGGTGGTATCAGTCCTGGTGATCGAATCGACAACCTCTGCCAACGGTATCGAGTCCCCATATAACACCTCTATAAAATCGCCAATCCTCATATCTCCATAATCAGGAATCTTAATGGCTACGTGACCAATGTCGTCCAGATATTTTTTGGTAATACCTTCATCTATCACTTCCTGCGGAAGAATAACCGGAAAAAACGGGTGTGGAGGAGTTCTATCAACATTGCACTCCAACGGTTCAGAGTTGCTCTCATTACCGCCTTGATCGATAAAGTATCCCAACTCATGTGGCCCCGGCCTATCGGTGTATCCGACAGGAAACGTCATGTCGATTTCAAGAATATCGGGGTTCAGCGGCGTAACATAATCGTATCGAGTAGAGACTATCGGACTTCCGTCAAACGTCAGATGAATGAAGCCCGGTATCATCTTCGGGTCGTCAGCCTCAGCAGGTCTCGGAACCAGACACTTGAAAGGCTTTCCCTGCTGGCTCAGCGGAATCTGATTGGCTTCATCATCCGACGTATCGCTTAGAAATGGGTTATCTGGATGCACTTTGATGACGGGTGCATCAGCTTTTGTAACAGCACGGCGAACTTTCAGATAATCGACCCGACTTTGTTCAGCGGGCGTCAATGGTTTCGGACTTGCCATTTTTCAGCTCCTTCAGAAACGGGCTTTATCCGCCCGGGATTTTGTCAATCAACTAACGCCCAAAACGCGGGCACAACACTCTCTGTCAGCCACGAATAAATACTCGTGACTGTCCCGACTAAAACCGGCTAATGCACCTTAATTAATAAAATACCCGTTACGGTTCCGTACAGGTTTCATTAGTGGGTGAACACACTGCACCACTGGGCATGGTTCTATTGATAATCACGAAATCTTTTTTTGAAACACCCTGCCCACCCGTAAACTTTTTCAAGGTGTAATGACATAACGCCGAACCCCGGTTTTGCATCGGCGCTATCAATCTTTCGTAATCGGTCACATGCACTTCAAAACCGTTTCTTGCCTGATCCGCACTCAAAGTGGTGAAGAACGGTTGCGCGGCCCCGGGAATGGGCGTGGTGCCATTCGGTCCCGCGCATCCCTGCCAGAACAACGTCACGATGTCCTTCTCGTCAAACGCCGGGTTGCCTTCAATCCTCACGCGCACCCGCTCCCAGAGACGCGGTTTCGCACAGCAGTCAAGCGTCCCTTCGATGCCAGCGTCAGGGAACGAAGGCTCTTGGAGACCTTCGATAATGATGATCGACACCTTGACGGGCGTGAATGGCGCCAACTGCTGGTTGATGCCATTGCTGGTGGTGTAATGGACCGGCAACGCCGGGTTCAGCCGGTCCTGGTCAATGACCGCCCATGGAATATTGAACGGCACTCTCTTGCCGGCACCGTCACCGCTCTGGACGATGTATCTCGCCACGGGCGTACTGATGCTCCCCCAATAAACTTCGATCGTGTGTCCTCGTTCAGGTGCGTCGAACAAGGTCAGGAAGCCGTCGGCGTCCTCGCCGAAATCTTCGGTAAGCAATGTGTTCAGCACCTTGGAGTTGGCGCCGTAGATCTCCAGCAAGGCAAGCTTGGGGTTCAACAACGCCGGCGCATTGGCGTGATCCTGGCCTGCCACCGTCAAGTTCACCGATACCAGGGTTTCCATTGATGGTTTGCTATCGACGCCCCCCGTGCGCACGCGGTAAGTGACACGAGCAGTCGCCGGACCCAGCCCCTTGGCTGTGAGCGCACTCCACGGCACAGGGATCACGCAAGGAAAATTGGCCGGGTCGACATCCTGCGGCGGCAGAACAGTGCCATCCCAGTCCAGCAGTACCTGATCGCCGCTCAACGGATTGTCATAGGCATCGATTTCGACCGTCACCGCCCCTTGATTGACCGCCCCCTCCCGGGCGTGCTGACGATCGATCAAGCCTCTGTCCGACAGGGGAATGCGCGGAGGCTTGTGAATGGGTGCCCCCGGGGTCAGATCGACGAACACAGGCAGCAACCGCGAGCGCGGTCCCCGGTTTCCGGCCCAGTCGCGCAAGCGATAATAGATGTATCGCTGCCCATGACCACGCAGGCGAATTTCGTCTGCGTAGACGGTGATGATGAGTTGATCGTTATCGATATCAAACTGACTGAACGCCTGCTCGCGGATTTCGGTTTCGAAGCCCGGTGGCGTGTCGGTGTCCGTCCAGTAATAAATCGCCCGGTCACGGGCCTTCACGTCCAGATAGAGGCGTACTTTGAAACGAACCTGACCGTGCTCGTCCAAATAGTCATCGGTGATGTCGCCCTCAAGATCCAGCAGCTCCAGCATCGCCGGTTCCTGGCCGTCATCCGGCGGCACTCTATCGACGGTGATGGTTTTTTTCAGCGATTCCGCGTCGTTGCCACCAATCACGAGCTTGTACGACAGGTCGTAAACGCCAGCTTCCAGGTCCCTTTGAGGCACCGAAACAATCTTGTCACCCGGATCAATGGGAATATCGAACGGGAACACCCCCGCCGTGTCGTCATCAAAGGGAAGCCCCCGTCGCCTGAAGCCCACCCACACGACGTCTTTTACGAAATGCGGATCTGTCGAGAAATCCCACGCCGGAATCGTGATTTTCAAATCGCGATTCAATACATCGCGAGGTAATAGCCCGTCCGGGCTCTCATTTCCCTCTTCGTCTTTCAGGATATCCGGAACAATCGGTTCTGGAATAACCACAAGACTTGGTTCGTCATCGCCGCGTGCGTGTTGCGGATCCATCGACGACTCTTCTGGGGGCACCATTGCGAAACTCCACGGCAATTGAGCGGACAGTGTTCTCGCGCAGGGCAGTCGTGAAGATAAAACGGGCCGTTGACTGACGATGGCGTGGAACGTTTGTGACCCAATTAGATGCCTGCCGGAAAAAGCTGACTACTGTCAGAAATACTAGGTTTTCTTACCGTTTGTCGGGAAGCCGATGGAAACGACTGAACAGTCAGCTCAGCGTGAAGCTGTATTTTTGTTGAGCAGAAGGGGGGTTACCGCAGAGTCGACTTCTCTGCGGTAGCGCCTACTGGGAAGCAGTTTCAGGCATGCAAAACCCGCCCCCCGACCGTTCATCGCAAATACGTCCTTACCTGTAATTTCTGACAGTAGCCAACGCTCGCCACCTGCCCCTAAATAACTTCCAGCGTCTTCTTTGCCCCCCACGACTCTGGAGTCTTCAGCATGCTTATTCAGCGCCCTCGCCTCCCGGCCCCAAAGTCTCTGCGGCAACTGGAAATACCCGACCGTACGCAGCCGGCCCTGGATGGGGGGGTGTGGGGGATCAATATTGCCGCCGCGCAGTTGCTGGCGCCCGACAAGG
>NZ_JARVST010000011.1:0-66425 GCF_030209055.1 Pseudomonas sp. lyk4-TYG-107 | reverse complement strand
GGTGACTCGCTGTAAGAGCGAAACCGCCAGCGGCAGCACCCGAAGCAACGGATATTCACCCAAAACCCCAAGAGCCTGGTCGGCCCAAAGGCCGCCAAGTCCCCAAAAAAAACGCCAGCAAAATGCCGGCGTTTCAGTGAGCGCTAAACGTATTACCAGTTATAGGTCACGTCAGCAGTCATGGTCCGGCCTTCGCCGTAATAGCAGTCGAGGGTACCGTTGCACGCGGCCACGTATTTCTCGTCGGTGAGGTTTTGCAGGTTGGCTTGCAGCTTCACGCCTTTGACATGCAGCGGCGATTTTTCCAGGTCGTAAGAGACCATGGCGTCATACACGGTGTAGGACGGAATCTGGAACGAGTCCGACTCGTAATCCGAACCGTAGCTGCTGCGCACGTAACGGGCGCCCAGGCCCATGCCGAAACCGGCGAGGGCGGTGGAGATGTCGAAGTCGTAATTGACCCACGCGGAGGCGGTCAGCGGTGGACGCATGGCCAGAGTGCGACCTTCGCGACCGTCGTTGTCCTTCTCCCACTTGGTCTGGTTACGCGACACCGCCGCCAGCACGCGCAGGTTGCGGGTGACGTTGACCTTGCCTTCCAGCTCGATACCGCGCGAACGCACGGAGCCGCTCTGGGTGCTGAAGCCCGGGTTGTTGAGATCGGTGGTGAGCATATTGTCCTGGTCGATCTGGTACGCCGACAGCTGAATGAAGCCGTCAATCGACTTCGGCTCGTACTTGACGCCGACTTCGTACTGCTTGCCGGTGGTCGGTTCGAAGGCGCTGCCGCTCATGTCGGTACCGGTTTGCGGCAGGAACGATTCGGCGTAGCTGACGTACGGCGTGATGCCGTTGTCGAACTCGTAGCCCAGGCCGGCACGACCGGTGAACTTCTCGTCCTTCTGGTTGCTGTGGCCGCCGCTCAGCGGTTGCTTGTTGTCGGTTTCGGCGAAGTCATAACGACCGCCGAGGGTCAGGAACCACTGGTTCCAGCGCAGTTGATCCTGAGCGTACAGGCCGGTCTGGGTGATGGTGTTGTCCCATTTGTACGGCTGACGGAAATTGATCTGGCTGCCATACACCGGGTTGTACAGGTCCAGACCTGGAGCGGTGCGGTCGTACAGGCCGAGGAATTTCGAATTGTAGTGGTAGTAGTCCACGCCCAGCAGCACAGTGTGCTCGACGTCGGCGGTGTGGAACTTGGCCTGGGCGATGTTATCGATGCCGTAGACCTTGTTGTGCTGCGACCAGTCCACCGCATAACGGCTCTGGTAGCTGCCGTCGTTGAGGCCGGTAACCGGGTTGGTCGGGAACGCATAACCGTGCAGCGGCGCCACGTACTGGTCGTTGATGTCGGCGTAACGCGCGTTTTGCTTCAGAGTCCAGACATCGTTGAGTTCGTGAGCGATCTCGTAACCGACGACGAACTGCTCGCGGTGGTACTTGTTCACGTCCGGCTCGCCGAGGAACAGGCTGCGGCTGATGCGCCCGGCCTGGCTGCGATGCACGGTGCCGTTGGCCGGCAGGCCTTGGGCTTCCGGTACATCGTGGTCTTTCTGGTACTGACCGAACACGGTGATGGTGGTCTGGTCGTTGGGCAGCCAGGTCAGGCTTGGCGCCAGCAGCATGCGGTTCTGGCTGGCGTAGTCGATGGCCGAGCCGCTGTCGTTGACCACACCGGTCAGGCGATAGAGAAATTCGCCTTGATCGTCGATCGGACCGCCGAGGTCGAAGGCACCGTACTTGCGGTCATAGCTGCCGCCACCGAGCTTCACTTCGTGCAGCGGGGTCGCGGTCGGACGCTTGCTGACCATGTTGACGATACCGCCCGGCTGGTTCTGGCCGTACAGCACCGAGGCCGGGCCCTTGAGCACTTCGACGCGCTCCAGGGTGTACGGGTCGATCTGCAGCGAACCACCGGTGCTGCCGCCGCCGTAAGGCATGTGCAGGCCGTCGAGGTACAGCGGAGTAGGGGAGAAGCCACGGGACGTCGGTTCGTCGAAGATCTTCACCCGGTCCGAGAAACCGCCGCCGGTCATGCCCGGCGTGTACTGCAGAGCCTCGGTGACGGTCTTCGAGCCGCGCATCTTGATTTCGTCTTGAGTGACGACGTTGATGGTCTGCGGGATTTCCTTGAGCGACGAATCGGTCTTCGAACCGGTGGCGCTGCGCTTGGCGACGATCCCGTCTACCGGGCCCCAGGCCGATTCGGCGGTGGCGGAAATGCTGGTCGGGGCCAGATCGAGGCTGGCACCGCCGGTGCTGCGCGAACGCAAGGCGACGTTGTTGCCTTCGACGCTGTAGGCGATGTTGGTGCCTTGCAGCAGTTGCGCGATGGCGGCGGTCGGTTCCAGGTTGCCACTGACGGCGCTGCTGCGCAGGCCACTGACTTCATCCGGGCTGTACAGCACTTGGAGGTTGGTCTGGCGACCGAATTCCTGCAACGCGCTCCCCAGCGACTGTGCAGGAATATTGATCGCCACGGCGGCGGCCTGGGCCTGGCCGATCATCGGCACAGTCAGGGCCATGGCGCAGAACGCGGGCAAGGTGCAACGGAAGGAGCGGCGGATCAGCAGGGCCTTGGCGAGCGGGTGGAGTCCGTGCGGTGCGGGCATTGTTCTTCTACTCTTCAAAGTGTTGACTGAGAACTATTTCTATTAACTGTTAGTAAGACGTTGAGCCTTCCGAAAACCGGAAAGCTCAACGCAATTTTTTTACAAATTTTTCACAGTCAGGCGGGTTGCAGCTCAGTGACCACTTTGCCGGCGCTCATGCGCACCAGTTGGTCTGCTACATCGAAGTAGCGATCGTCGTGGGAAATGACGATGATGGTCTTGCCCAGACGCTTCAGGTCCGGCAGCAGCTCGGTGTAGAAAATTCGCCGGAAGGTCGGGTCCTGATCGGCGGCCCACTCGTCGAACACCAGCACCGGACGCTCTTCCAGCCAGGCATTGATCAGGGCCAGACGCTTGCGCTGGCCGGTGGACAGGTCGGTGGTGGTGAACGAGCCGTCACGCACACTGACCTTGTGCGCAATTTCCAGGCGCTCCAGGTATTGGTTGGCGTCTTCCGGGATATGCGTATCGCCCTGGACCACGTCGTCGAACAGGTAATAGTCGGCGAAAATCGTGGTGAACAACTGGCGGTAATCGTCGCGGTTGGCGGCATCGACGAGCTGCTGGTTGAGGCGGATTTCGCCTTGCTGTGGCGCGTACAGGCCCAGCAGCAACTTGATCAGCGTGGTCTTGCCGCAGCCGTTTTCGCCGACGATGAAAATGATGTCGCCTTGTTCGATTTTCAGGTTCACCGGCCCCAACCGGAACGGCTTGGCACCTTCTACCGTCGGGAAGCTGTACGAGACATCGGTCAGCTCCAGGCTGTGCACCGGGGTCTTTTGATGGCCCTGATCACTGAGCAGCAGGTGCGGCTCGGGCGAGGAGAATTGCTCGGACAGGTCGGCGATCCGGCGGAACGCGATTTGCGCACGACTGACGATCGGCAAGGTGCCAATGATGTGTTCCAGCGGCCCTTTCATGTACAGCAGCACCAGTACGAAGCCGCTCATCACCGCTTTGTCGGCGCTCGGCCACAGCGATTGCAGGCCCAGCGCCAGGCCGATCACCACGAAGAACAGCATCGACCCCAAGGTCTTGGCGACCACGAAAATGTTCACCGAACGCACCTGCGTGTCGCAGATCTTGTCGGCCGTGCCTTCGATGCCCGAGACGAACATGCGATGCCGGCGCGGGCGGTGGATGCGCAGTTCCTTGGCGCCCTCGGCGACTGCGTGATAGTGCTTCTGCAACTCGTCTTCGTAGTCGCGGGCCTTGAGGAAACCCTGCATGCCACGCCCGCGTGCGATGTACTGAATGACCGTGCCGATCAGGATCGCCACGGCCATCATCAGGAACATCGGCCACGACAACATCGCCAGGTAGCCCATGCAACCAAGGGTTACGGTCAGGGAAATCGCCAGCGGCGCAAAGGCGAAAGCGAAGTCGCTGATGGTGTCGACATCGTGGGTCAGCACCGGAATCAGCCGATGGCTGCGATAGCGCTCGATCTGCTCGATCGGCGCCGAGAGGACTTTCTCGCCCAGCTCTTTGCGCAATTTGGCGATGATGTGCTGGCCGACGAAATTGGTGCCGATGTCGGAAAAGATCGAGCTGGTCAGCGCCAGCAGGCACAGGCCGGCGAACACCGCGACCATCGTGCTGGTCAGTGCGCCCTCGGCGTGCAGCACGTTGTTGATGGTCGCCAGCAGCGCGGTGACGCTCAGGCCACCGACCATGCCGAGCAGGATCGACACGCTGACGATCAGTCGAAAGGGTTTGAGCAGGGCGAACAATTCATTGATCACCCCGCGTGTTGGTTTGCTCATGGAGGTTCCCTGCTTGAAGGAGCGGCGAACACCGGCACTGCTCGGGCGGTTCGCCTGGATGACGTAGAGGGCGGTGGGCGCGCCATGGAGGATCGCGCCCACTTTTAGAACGACTGGCAGGACGGCTAATTTAGCCGGGCGATGGCGTTACAGATCGCGGGCGACCCGGAAGCCGATCCAGTCGCCACGGGTGTCGGTGTAGGTGGCGTTGCGGTTGCCCGAACGCGAGAACACCGGTGCCTCGCCCCAGTCGTTGCCACGGATGCGCCGCACTTCGCATTTGCCGCTCAACCAGGCACTGCCGTCGCTTGGCGCGCCAACGTAGTTCTCGTTGTAGCAATCGGCGGTCCACTCATAAATATTGCCGTGCATGTCGTAGACGCCGAAGGCGTTGGCCGGGAAGCTGCCGGCCGGCGCGGTGAAGTTGTAGCCATCGGCGGCGCCATAGGTGTTGGCGTGTTTGGCGATGCTGTATTCCTTGCCTTCGTCAAACGGGAAGGGGAACGGCCCCGTGCTGCCGGCGCGGGCGGCGTATTCACGCAGCGACTCGCTGACCAGCCGGTATTGCTGGCCGGTCTTCTTCGACAGCCAGGCCACGTACGCTTCGACCTCCGGGAAATCCATGCACACCGCCGGGTGCTTGTCGGTGTACTGCTTGCGCGGGTCGCTGCCCTGATAATCCGGGATCCCGGCCTTGCAGGCGCGACCGGGACGAGTGTCGCCGTCGGGCATTGTGTAGCCGCTGTCCTTGAGGTAGGCGTCCCACTCGCCGCGCAGAATCTGGAAACGGCTGATCGCCAGCGGTTTGGCAAACGTCACCGGGTGCAGCGGCCCTTCATCCGGCTCGCGGCCGACCTCATCCTCCGGGGTGCCCATGGTGAACGTGCCGGTGGGCAGCACGACCATTTCCGGGCAGTCCTTGCAGTCCTTGAACACCTTGCCCGGCGCAGGCGGAGTGGCGGCCTGCGCGGCGCCCGGCAGCAGGCCGGCGGCGAGGGCGGTGAGCATCAGCGCCGGCAGCGCCTTCAAGGAAAATCGACGCAGTTCACTGTTCATTGCGAGTCTCGCTAAAAGGAAAAGGGGATCGCCCGGATTCACAGGGCCTGGTCGAGCACGGCCAGCAAGCGGTCGATTTGCTCTTCGTCGTTGAGCAGCCCCGGCGCGGTGCGAATCACCGGGCCGACGTCGCGGTGCACGGCATCGGCCACCACGCGGTTGGCCATCAGGTGCGCGGCGATCTTGTCGCTGTCCTTGCCCTTGACCCGGAAGAAGGTGAAACCGGCGGACAGCTCAGGGCTCAGTGGCGTGACCAGTTCGATCTGCGGCCGTTGCTGCAGGCGTTGTTTCAGGTAGCTGTTGAGCGCGTGAATGCGCGCCTCGACCTCGGCCTTGCCCAGCTCAAGATGCAATTTGAACGCTTCGTCCAGCGCCCAGCGGTGCTCGAACGAGTGGTAGCCACCGGGCGTCATGGTGGTGGAAAACGCCGTGGCTTCGGAGAACGTCGGAATGATCGGGGTAACGTATCTGACTTCGGCGAAGCGGCTGCAGACGATGCCGGTGCCACGTGGGCCGAACATCCATTTGTGGGTGCCGGCAATGAAGAAGTCGCAGTTCATCTGCGCGAAGTTCAGGTTGTCCACGCCGAAGCCATGCACCCCGTCGACCACGTAAACGATGCGGTCAGCGTCGCTGCGACCGCGGTTGTGCTTGTCGACGATGGCGCCGATTTCACCGATGGGCAGTTTCATGCCGCTGCCCGAATGCACCCAGCACATGCCCAGCACCCGGGTTTCGGGGCGGATGGCGCCGTCGATGGCAGCAAGGATTTCTGCTTTGCTGGCGCTGTACGAATCCTTGAACAGACGAATTTTGCGCACCCGGGTGCCGTCGCGTTCGCTACGCAGGGCGAGGATGGTGTGGGTCGCGTAGTGCTCGTGTTCAGTGGTGAGGATTTCCTGATCGGGGCGCACGTGCACGCCGCCGTAGATCGTCGCCAGACCTTCGGTGGTGCTGCCGGTCAGGGCGATCTGTTTGGCGTCGGCTTGCAGGTAGCGTCCGGCCCAGACCCGCACGTTCTCCTCGCGCTGTTCGATCACGCCGAGGTCCCAATCCATGGCCAGGCCGGGATTTTTGTCGAGGGCGGCGCGGTGTCGTTCAATCGCCTCGCGCACCGGTTTCGGGTGCGAGGTGATCAGAAAGTTGGAGAAGTGCAGATACGCTGGATCCTGATCGAACAGCTGCTGCAACCGCGTCCACTTGTTGCCGGTCGCGGGCGCGGCGTTCGCGGCACAGGCGACATTCGGCAGGCTCGCGCCCAGTGGCAGCGCCGCCGCGAGAATCCCCGCCTGCTTCAAGAACTCACGACGATTGCTCATGGCTGGGCAGTTCCCGGCGCAGCGGCCAGTGCCGGTTTCGCGGCTTTCTCGACCTGATCCCAGACCCGCAGGAAGTTGCCGCCCCAGAGCTTGGCGATGTCCGCTTCGGAGTAACCGCGTGAGATCAGCTCGGCGGTGACGTTGCGAATTTCGCCGACGTTCTCGAAGCCTTTGACGCCACCACCTTCGTTGAAGTCGGAGCTGATGCCGACATGGTCGATGCCGATCTTGCGCACCGCGTAATCGATGGCATCGCCCAGGTCCTTGAGGCTGGCTTTCGGTTCTTCTTCGAGGATGCCGTACAGGCGACTGGCGTACTGGCCGAACTTCTGCTCGGACCACGCCGCAATGATCGGGTCGCCGGGCATCAGCGCCATCGCCAGGTTCGGCAGCGGCGGCAGGTCGAAGTCCTTGCGCATCTCGTTGAGCTTGTCCTGGGTTTGCTGGGTGAGCGGGCGCAGGTACTGCGAGAACGCGACGATCTGTACCACGCCGCCGCTGTTTTTGATCAGCTGCATTTCCTTGTCGCTGAGGTTGCGCGGAATGTCGACCATCGCACGTGGCGCCGAATGCGAGGCTACCAGCGGCGTGCGGCTCAGTTGCGCAACTTGTTCGAGGGCTTTGGTCGACATTTGCGAGACGTCGATGATCACGCCCAGATCGTTGAGGCGCTTGACCGCCTGCTTGCCCAGATCCGAGAGACCGTCGAGGGCGTCCGGCGAATCATTGAGAAATGGCAGCGGCCGCGACGAATCCGCCCAGTCGTTGTTGCCGATGTAGCTGAAACCGAACATGCGCATGCCGCGCGCGGTCCACAGGTCCAGCAGGTTGAGGTCGTGGCCCAGCGGATAGGCGTTGAGCATGCTGATGAAAATCGCGAACTTGCCTTCGCCGTGCAGGCGCCGGAAGTCGTCGGGGGTGTAGGCGATGGCCACCTGATTAGGGTAGTCGCGAACCATCCCGGAGATGATCTTGAAGCGGATTTCCTGCTGGTTGCGCGCCTCGTCGACGAAGCCGGGGGTCGGCTTGTGCGGAGCGTTCGGGCCGTTCCACATTTCCGGCCAGCCGAAGATGGTCAGGGCGGCGCCGGACAGGCGTCCACGGTTGGCCTTGGCGAGGTCGAACTGGCCGTCGCCGTCCTTGTCGGCTTCGTGGCCGTCGGTGCCGAAATTTTGCGTCAGGCTGACATGGCTGTCGAAAGAGAGCATGCGTTCGTGCAGCTCATCGGCCTGCTTCATGACTTTGGCCGGGTAGCCGAGGTCGTCCTTGAACCAGTGATGCCACACGGCAAAGCCTGCGCCGGCGCTGATCGCCAGGGCCAACGGCAGGCCGATGAATAGAGCCTTTTTCGAACGTGGTTTTGTCATTGCCATCTCAGTCAGGTTCGCCATCGAGTTGCAGGCGCGGAGGCCTTCGCTATCTGGGAGGAACGAGTGGTTGGCGGCAAAATTTAAGCCTGGTGCTGTGGCGAGGGGATTTATCCCCGATCGAGTGCGAAGCGCTCGCAAAGCCTGCCAGCGCTGTCCCTTCTGGTGTCGCCGCCAGCGTCGGATGGGAGTTGCTTCGCAACTCATCGGGGATGAATCCCCTCGCCACAAGTCATCATCGCCGGGCGCGTTAAATTTGTCGGGGCAACAAACGTTCTAGCTTGGATAAAGCCTGCTTCATGGCTGACACAGGTAGGGCAATGAAGATTTCTCGACGATGGTTCATGGCGGGCCTGGCGCTGACCGGCGCTGCCGTGCCTGCGGCGTATTTCGGGCATCGTGAATGGACGAAGCCGGACCCGACGATCACCCCGGGCGAAGCGTCTTTCGATGTCGCGGATATGGCCGGGCAGCGCCTGGCGAATGCGTTGCGCGGGGTGTGGGATATCCGTTTCGAAGGTGCCGATGCCGGCCTCGAAGGCTTGCCGCTCAAGGGCCTGCAAGTGTTTCTCGACATCGGCCAGAAGGGACGCGGCGTGTGCGGTTTTCTCGACACGCCCGAGCGCCTGCGTTCCGCTGAAACACCGCGTTATCGAATTCTGGGCGACCTCGCGAAAGCCGATGCGGCGAAACTGAGCTGGCGCCTGATCGGCGCTGATGGCCAGATCAGCTATGAGCTGGAGATGATCCTCGATGAGGTCTGGGCCGACTTCGGCAATGCCGGCAGTGGCACCCTCAGCGGCAAGGCTTTGCGCCTGGATCGAGCGCTGGCCTTGCCGGCGCAGGACAACCGCTTCGTCGCCGTCAAGCGGCTGTTTCCCGAAGCGCGCGAGCGCACGCCGCTCAACCCGACGTTGCTGGCGTGGTTGATCTCTCCCGAGCATCGCCTGTTTCACCAGTTGTGGCATGCGACCCGGGACAAGTGGCACAAACTGCCCGAGGACAAGCGCGAGGCCTTGCGCGGCATCGGCTGGCAGCCCGGCCCGCGTGACAAGGAGCGCGATGCCCGAGGCCCGCGCAAGGATCGCAATGGCTCGGGCGTGGACTTTTTCTTCATGCACCGGCACATGCTCGGGACGGCGCGCTCGATGCAGGATCTGCCATCCTGGGCGTTTTTCCCGCTGCCGCAGCCGGAGCTGATCCGCGACCGCGTCGGCTTCGCCCGCTATTTCGACAACCACGACGGCACGGCCTTGCCGCCCACTTGGACGGCGGCGGGCGATGACGAATTCAGCCAGTGGGTCAGCGACATCAAGACTGCCGAAACCTACGAAAGCAACTTCCAGGTCTGGGAGTCGCAGTACCGCGATCCGGCGTATCTGGCCCGGCTCACCCTCGGCCAGTTCGGCTCCGAAGTCGAGCTGGGCCTGCATGACTGGCTGCACATGCGCTGGGCCTCCGTGCCACGCGATCCGTCCAACGGTCAGCCGGTGCCGTTTGCCCGCGATCCGGCGGACTTCGCGGCCCGCTGGTACAACGCCGAAAACGACTTTCTCGGCGATCCGTTTTCTTCCCACGTCAACCCGACGTTCTGGCATTTCCATGGCTGGATCGATGATCGCATCGAGGACTGGTTCCGCGCCCACGAGCGGTTCCATCCGGGCGAAGTCACGCGGCTGCAGGTCAATGGCGTGCCATGGTTTGCCCCGGGGCGCTGGGTGGAAGTCGACGACCCGTGGCTCGGGCCGATCACCCATGGCTGCAGCACCACGCCGGGATTGCAGATGGGCAAGTCGGTGGAGATGGATCCGGAAACCATGAAGCTGGCGCTGCGCATCACCTTCATCACCGACGAGGAAAAACTCGCCGGCCTGTTCCGCCGCGTGCCGCAACGGCCATGGTATGCGCGCAATCTGAAGCCTAAAACCAGCCCGACTTGAGGGCTGCGTCATCGATCATTCGCGAGCAGGCTCGCTCCCACAGGGTTATGTGTCAGCCCGAGATAGCGGCAACACCGTCAATCAATGTGGGAGCTGGCTTGCCAGCGATAGCATTGGGTCAGGCAACATTGATGTCGGGAGTGCTGGCCTCATCGCTGGCAAGCCAGCTCCCACAGGGTTGTCGTGTTCATTCGATTACAGCGTCTGCCACCCGCCGCCAAGCGCCTTGTACAACGCAATGCTGGCCTGCACTCGTGACAGCCGCAGTTGTGCATGCTGATCCTGGGCCGCGTACAGCGTGCGCTGGGTTTCCAACACGGTCAGCAAGTCTTCAGCGCCGGCCTGGTAGCGGCTCTGCGCGATGTCGAATGCGGTCTGCGCCTGATTCAGTTCTTCGTTCTGCCACAACCGCTGCTCATCCAGGCGGCGAATGCTATTGAGCGCTTTTTCCACATCGGCGAAACCGTTGATGATCGCCCCACGGTAAGTTTCCAGCAGCTCTTGCTGGCGCGCAGAGGCCTTGTCGCGTTCAGCGCCGAGGCGACCGTTATTGAAAATCGGTGCGACCAGTCCGGCGGTCAGGTTGTAGAAAGGGCTGCGGATCAAATCGTCGAACTGATTGGCGCCCGAGCCGAGTTGGGCGGTCAGGGTCAGTGCCGGCAACATGGCCGCGCGAGCGACTTTGACGTCAGCTTCGGCGGCGGCCAGTTGGGCTTCGGCGCGTGCGATGTCCGGACGATGCGTGAGCAACTCGCTGGGCACGCCAGCGGCGATGTCTGGCCATTGCAGGTGATCGAAGGACTCTGTCGTCGACAGTTGCTGCACCGGTCGGCCAAGCAGGGCGGCGAGGCTGATCAGCGCGTCCTGGGCTTGCTGTTGCACGCGCGGCAATTGCCATTGCTGGGCGGCGACCAGGCTCTTCTGTTGCGCCAGTTCCAGCGCGGTGGCTGAGCCTGAATCAAACCGCGTCTGCACCAGTTTCAGCACGCTTTGCGCGTTGGCCAGATTGAGTTCGGCGATGCGGCTCTGCTCGCGTAGCGACAAGGTTTGCGCATACGTGCTGGCAACGCCGCTGAGCAATGTCAGTTCGACCGTCGCCCGGTCGAATTCGCTGGCCTGCAGAGCGAACTGCGCACTGTCGCGCGAGGCGCGTTTGCCGCCCCAGAAATCGATTTCGTAGGTGGCGCTCAGGTTGGTATCGAAATAGTCCACCGCCTTGTTGCTGCTGTTGGCATCGAGTTGGCTGTAGCCATTGCCGCGCAGCAGTTTCTGCCGATTGGCATTCAGGCCGGCCTTGACCTCCGGCAACTGAGAGCCGCCAGCGATGACAGTGCCTGCCTGCGCCTGATGCACTCGAGCAACGGCGGCCGCGAGGTCGAAACTGCCGACGCGAGCCTGTTCGATCAGGCGATCCAGTTCCGGGCTGCCAAATTGCGTCCACCATTGTGGGTTGTTGCGGGCAACGCTGGCGTAATGGGGCGATTGCCAGGCAGCAGGCGCCTGCACACCGCTGTCCGGGCGTTGAGCGGGACTGCCGCAGGCACTGAGGATCAGGCACACGGTCAACAGGCTGAGGCGCGGTTTCATAAATCGATCATTCACTGGTAAGGGCTGTGACCGGGTCGAGCCGGGCAGCTTTGCGGGCAGGCATGAAGCCGAAGACAACACCGGTGACCAGGGCGCAGCCGAAGGCGCCGAGTACCGCCATCAAGGAAAAAGCCACGGCCACTTCGCTGAGGATCAGCACGCCGCCGACGATCAGCGCCAGGGCGATCCCGGCAATGCCGCCGACCACCGAGAGCATCACCGCTTCGGTGAGGAACTGCCGGAGGATGTCGCGCTGGCGGGCGCCGGTGGCCATGCGAATGCCGATCTCGCGAGTCCGCTCGCGCACGGTCATGAGCATGATGTTCATCACGCCGATGCCGCCGACCAGCAGCGAAATCGCCGCAATCGAACCGAGCATCAGCGACAGGGTGTTCTGGGTGCGCGCCTCGGCCTGAATCATCGCGGCGTTGTTGGTCAGTTCGAAATCCTTCTTGCCGTTGTGCAGGCGCAGCATCAGTTGCTCGATGGCCTGCTCGGTGTCC
Organism: Pseudomonas sp. lyk4-TYG-107; assembly: GCF_030209055.1. Classification (NCBI taxonomy): domain Bacteria; kingdom Pseudomonadati; phylum Pseudomonadota; class Gammaproteobacteria; order Pseudomonadales; family Pseudomonadaceae; genus Pseudomonas; species Pseudomonas sp. lyk4-TYG-107. The sequence continues at coordinate 54,272 of NZ_JARVST010000011.1, read as the reverse complement.
TTGACCTTACGCGCGTCGGCGGCGGCAATGGCCACGTATTCCGGATTGCGCGTGCCGAACAGCCGGACGCTGGCCGCCGAATAGGGGATGGCGATGCGGTTATCACTGTCGGAGTCGCCGGAGCTGGCGCCTTTTTCTGCGAGTACGCCGACCACCTGGAACGGCACATTCTCGATCAGGATGAATTGGCCGATCGGGTTCGGCACATCCTTAAGCAGTTTGCTGCGGACTTTGTGGCCGATCACCGCGACGGCTGCAGCGTTCTGCTCATCGGCCTCGGTGAAGTAACTGCCTTGCACCACCGGCCAGTTGAAGATCGCCGGGAAGTTGGTGTCGTTGCCACCGACGTAACTCAGGTGGTCGGCATTACCGTAACGTACGCCGGCCTCGGCGCCGTTGACCGGCATGATCCGCTGCACTTGCGGCAAGCTGGCCAGCGCGTGCACATCGTCGAGGGTGATGATCCCCGGCGGCGTGCGCGGGTTGGGCGCCGAGCCGCTGAGGTAAATAATGTTTGAACCGAAGGCGCCCATCTGCGCCATCACCTGGCGTTTGCTGCCTTCACCGACCGCCAGCATCACCACCACCGACGCCACGCCGATGATGATCCCGAGCAGGGTCAGCGCCGTGCGAAAGCGGTTGATCCACATCACCCGCCACGCCGCGTGCAGGGCATCGACCAGTTCACCTTTCCACGCGCCAGTGGCTTCGGCGCCGTCGGCCAGACGCTGGCGCAGATCCACCGCTTGCAGCGCGCCGGGGTTGGCGCTGGTCTGGGCGTGGGGATTGTCGCGGGCGCTGTCGCTGATGATCAGGCCGTCGCGGATTTCGATGATGCGTTTGGCTCGGGCTGCGACTTCGCGATCGTGGGTGATGAGGATCACCACGTGGCCCTGACTCGCCAGTTCGTCGAGCAGCGCCATCACCTCTTTGCCGCTGTGGCTGTCGAGGGCGCCGGTGGGTTCGTCGGCGAGGATGATGTGGCCGCCGTTCATCAACGCCCGGGCAATCGACACCCGTTGCTGCTGGCCACCGGACAACTGATGCGGGCGGTTGCCGGTGCGCGAGGCCAGACCGAGGCGGTCGAGCAGGGCAGCGGCGCGGGCGTGACGTTCGGCGGCCGGGGTGCCGGCATAGATCGCCGGCATCTCGACGTTTTCCTGGGCCGAGCCGGACGGAATCAGGTGATAGCCCTGGAACACAAATCCAAAGGCTTCGCGACGCAGCCAGGCCAGCTCGTCGCTGTCGAGGCCGGCAACGTTTTCCCCGGCGAAGCGGTACTCGCCGGAGGTCGGGCGGTCGAGGCAGCCGAGGATATTCATCAGGGTCGATTTGCCGGAGCCGGAAGCGCCGACAATCGCCACGAATTCACCAGCGTGAATCGACAGGTCGATGCCGCGCAACACGTGAACTTCAGGCGCGTCACCGCCGCCGTAGGATTTGCGAATGTCCTGCAGATCGATCAGAGGCGTTTGCATTCAGCCTCCGCTGCCGTCGACCGGGCCGATCAGCAGGTGATCGCCTTCGTTGAGGCCGTCGACAATCTGCACTTTGAGCCGGTCGCTGATGCCGGTGCGCACCTCGCGCTGCTGAATCTCGCCGTTGGCCGCCACCACCTGCGCGGTTTGCAGGTTGGCCGTGGTGCTGCCCTGCAACGCGGCGACCGGCGCGGTGAGCACGCCTTTGGCCTGACTGGCGACGAAAAACACTTGAGTGGTCATCTCGGCCATCAAGGCGTTGTCGGCGTTATCGACGTCGAGCAAAACCGTGTACAGCACAACGCGGGCGCTGCCGCTTTTGCTGGCGCTGGCCGGGCTGCCGCCGCCCTGGCTGGTCTGATCCAGTGGCTTGGGCGGCACCGGCAGAATCTGCCGTACGGTGCTGCTCCAGCGCCGCTGACCGCCGCTGAGGGTGGTGAAGTAGGCGGTCATGCCCGGTTTGACGTGACCGATGTCAGCCTCGGAAACCTCGGCCCACACGGTCATCGGTGACAGCTTGGCGATGCGCAGGATCAGCGGCGTCTGCTGTTGCGCGTTGAGGGTCTGGCCTTCGCGGGCGTCGAGGGCAACCACGGTGCCGGCCATCGGCGCGTAGATCCGCGTGTAGCCGAGTTCGGCCTGATCGCTGCGCAGGCTCGCCTCAGCCTGGCGGATCTGCGCCTGGAACATGTCGACGCGGGCCTGAGTGGCTTTCAGTTCGGCGCGGGCGGTTTGCACGTCTTCTTCACGGGTGGCGCCGCCGGCCACGAGATTCTGCTGCCGCTGATACTTCTGCCGCGCCAGCTCATGCTGGGCGCGCTGCTCCTGCAATTGCGCCTTGAGGTTTTCGATGGAGAAGCGCCCGGCGTCGAGTTTGGCCTTCTGCGTGGACGGATCGATTTCCACCAACAGTTGACCTTCCTTGACCACGTCACCGACTTCGACGTGGATCTTCTGGATCTGCCCGGAGGCCTGCGCGCCGACATCGACATACCGGCGCGGTTGCAGGGTGCCCAGCGCGGTGACGCTGCTCTCGATGTCGCCACGGCTGACTTGCACGGTGGCGAAGCGCTCGCGGCCCGGCGGCATGATTTGCCACGCGGCGTAGGCAACAACGGGAATCAGACATAGGACTGCGAGCAGGGCGCGTCGAGCGGGGCGGGGACGTTTCATGCAGGGTTCCGGCCAGTGGAATTCGGCCCGTCGTCCGGCTGCACGCCACAGCGCGCAGCCGCAGAACGCTGTCGCAGGGCGCGACAGACACGGGGAGCTGTCCTGTAAACGATGAATACGCGGGGGAATTTAAGCGAAGACACAGGATGTTACAGGTATAGAACGACACTATTTAGCGGGCAACGACAAACGCCACTTTAAATCTATATGAGAATTACTATAAATTACGCACCTCAGTTGCCACTATCTTGCTACCCGTGTTCGCGGGCCGTCGATCAGTGTGCTCAAGGATCGAATCCGCATCGATGCGGCCGGGAGTCATGTTGGAAAACTACTATCGCGAGCTGGTGTGTTTCCTGAACGCCAAGCTCGGCAACCGTCAGGTCGCCGAAGATGTGGTGCATGACGCTTATGTGCGGGTTCTGGAACGCTCCAGCGACACGCCCATCGAGCAGCCCCGGGCCTTTCTTTATCGGACGGCGCTGAATCTGGTGATCGACGATCATCGGCGCAACGCCTTGCGCCAGGTCGAGCCACTGGAAGTGCTCGACAGCGAAGAGCGCTATTTCACCCCGTCGCCCCATGGCACTCTCGATCACGGCCAGCGTCTGGAGATGCTCCAGCGCGCCCTGGCGGAATTGTCGCCGCTGTGCCGCGACAGTTTTCTGCTGCGCAAGATCGAAGGCCTGTCGCACCCGCAGATCGCCGAACAGCTGGGAATTTCCAAGGCACTGGTGGAAAAACACATCGTCAATGCGATGAAGCATTGCCGCCTGCGCATCAAACAATGGGATGCCCATTGAGCCGCCATCGCTAAATTTTATTTCACTGTCCTCGTTCCTACTCAACAGACGACCTGCTGTCCTGCTCAAGGCCAGTCGGGTCACTTAGGCTCTCCTTTCCCCTTGTTGAGGGGTTCATCCAGAGGACACTGGAAATGACTCAGGCAATTGCATCGCCCATCGTTCACGACCTGATCGGCGTCGGTTTCGGACCTTCGAACCTGGCGCTGGCCATCGCTCTGCAAGAGCGCGGCCCGACCCACGGCGAGCTGGATGTGCTGTTCCTCGACAAGCAGGCCAACTACAGCTGGCACGGCAACACCCTGTCGACCCAAAGCGAATTGCAGATTTCCTTCCTCAAGGATCTGGTGACCCTGCGCAACCCGACCAGCCCGTACTCGTTCGTCAATTACCTGAAGGCCCACGGCCGTCTGGTCGACTTCATCAACCTCGGCACCTTCTACCCGTGCCGCATGGAGTACAACGACTACCTGCGCTGGGTCGCCGGGCAGTTCACCGAACAGAGCCGCTATGGCGAAGAAGTGCTGACCATCGAACCGGTGCTGCACAACCATCAGGTTGAAGCGCTGCGCGTGATCTCCCGCGACAGCGAAGGCCAGCAGTTGGTGCGCACTGCGCGTTCGGTGGTGGTCAGTGCCGGTGGCACGCCGCGAATTCCTGAAGCGTTCAAGGCGCTGAAGGGTGACAGCCGCGTGTTCCACCACTCGCAGTATCTGTCGCAGATGGCCAAACAGCCGTGTGTGAACAACCAGCCGATGAGCATCGCGATCATCGGCGGCGGGCAGAGCGCGGCGGAAGCCTTTATCGATCTGAACGATTCGTTCCCGTCGGTGCAGGTCGACATGATCCTGCGCGGCTCGGCGCTCAAGCCTGCGGACGACAGCCCGTTCGTCAACGAAGTGTTCTCGCCGGAGTTCACCGATCTGGTGTTCCAGCAAAACAGCGCCGAGCGTGAGCGGCTGGTCAACGAGTACCACAACACCAACTACTCGGTGGTCGACATCGACCTGATCGAGCGCATCTACGGCATCTTCTATCGGCAGAAAGTCTCGGGCATTGCCCGTCATGCGTTCCGTACCCTGACCACCGTCGAGAGCGCCACCGCCACCGAACGCGGCATCGAACTGGCGGTGCGCAACAACGCCACCGGCGAAGTCACCGTGCGTATCTATGACGCCGTGGTCCTGGCCACCGGTTACGAGCGGCAGATGCACCGCAAACTGTTGGCACCGCTGGAAGAATACCTCGGTGATTTCGAGGTCGATCGCAACTACAAACTGATCACCGACGAACGCTGCAAGGCCGGTCTGTACATGCAGGGCTTCTGCCAGGCCAGCCATGGTCTGAGCGATACGCTGCTCTCGGTATTGCCGGTGCGTGCCGACGAGATTGCCGGGTCGCTGTATGAGCATGGCAAGAACCGTGGGCATCGTTCGGTGGCAGATCTGTTGTTGGCGACTGCCAGCTGAATCTGCTTTGCCTGATACACCGCAATCGCGAGCAGGCTCGCTCCCACATTGGCTCTCTGTCGACCACAAAATCTGTGTTCAATGAAGATCCCCCTGTGGGAGCGAGCCTGCTCGCGAAGGGCCGTCAAAAACACCCTGAAATCTGAATCCTGAACCCTTCCTGAACACCCGCCACATTCCCTGACACACTTCCTTTTGCGGGTTTACTCTCAAATCATCGAGGCGTAAGCTTCGCGCGTTTTCATCAATAGCGGAGACCCACAGTGGGTACTTGTTCGAGTGACAGTTGTCGGCCGGTCTCGGTAACCGGCAGATTCTCGGCAAGATAACGCGCAGCCTTTCTCTGCCGTTGTCTCGCCGTAAAGCGAGCAGCGGCATCCCGATCATGGTCAGTTGAGACCATGTCCCGACGTCCTTCTCATCGACACTGAAAGTATGTGATTTCGACCGTGTGGTCGCGATCGCAAACCTATCGACACGCCTGTCCTTGTGATCGGCGCGCCAAGCCTTGCCGTGCCGGATTTTCCGGCGTACGAGGCGCGGTCGTACCTGCTCGACGGTTTCCCGGCTGACCATAGGGGCAACAGCCATGAAACTTACGCTCAAGGAATTTTTCGCAGGCTTCCTGCGCACACGCCACATCGCCCGGCACTTCCGCCGTCTGGCGCTGCTGGAATCGATCAACGACACCACGGTCAGCCGTGAAGTCCCGCCCACTCTGGCCAACACCCTGGTCGATGCAGCCCATCGCGACAGCGGTGAACTGCTGTCGTCGCTGGGCACTCACACCGACGGTTTGACTGACTTTGAAGTCGACGCCCTGCGTGCGCAGTACGGCCTCAACGAAGTCGAACACGAGCAGCCGCTGCCATGGTGGACCCACCTGTGGCACTGCTACAAAAACCCGTTCAACCTGCTGCTGACCCTGTTGGCGGTGATTTCGTGGCTGACCGAAGACCTGAAAGCCGCCACGGTGATTTTCTCCATGGTGGTGCTGTCGACGCTGCTGCGCTTCTGGCAGGAAAGCAAATCCAACCAGGCCGCCGACGCGCTCAAGGCGATGGTCAGCAACACCGCCACGGTGATGCGCCGCGACGAGCCGCGGATCGAACTGCCGATCAAGCAACTGGTGCCGGGCGACCTGATCGTGCTGTCCGCCGGCGACATGATTCCTGCCGACTGCCGGGTGCTCAGCGCCAAGGATCTGTTCGTCAGCCAGGCGGCGATGACCGGTGAATCGATGCCGGTGGAAAAATTCGCCCGTCAGGCCGACCGCGACACACGCAATCCGCTGGAGCTGGAGAACATTCTGTTCATGGGCACCAACGTGGTGTCCGGTACGGCGGTGGCGGTGATTCTCACCACCGGCAACAGCACCTATTTCGGCGCGCTGGCGCAGCGGGTCGGCGCGACTGACCGCGCGGTGACCTCGTTCCAGCTGGGCGTGAACAAAGTCAGCTGGCTGCTGATCCGCTTCATGTTCGTCATGGCGCCGCTGGTGCTGTTCATCAACGGTTTCACCAAGGGCGACTGGACCGAAGCGCTGCTGTTCGCGCTGTCGATTGCCGTGGGCCTGACCCCGGAAATGCTGCCGATGATCGTCACCTCGACCCTGGCCAAAGGTGCGGTGTTCCTGTCGCGCAAAAAGGTCATCGTCAAGCGTCTGGACGCGATCCAGAACTTCGGCGCCATGGACGTGCTGTGCACCGACAAGACCGGCACCCTGACCCAGGACAAGATCTTCCTCGCGCGCAATGTCGACGTCTGGGGTGAAGACTCCGATGGCGTGCTGGAAATGGCCTACCTCAACAGCTACTACCAGACCGGGCTGAAAAACCTGCTCGACGTGGCGGTGCTGGAACATGTGGAAATTCACCGTGAACTGAAAGTCGGCACGGCATTTCGCAAGGTCGATGAGATTCCGTTCGACTTCAATCGCCGGCGCATGTCGGTGGTGGTCGAAGGGCGTGGCCAGCCACATCAACTGATCTGCAAAGGTGCGGTGGAAGAAGTGCTGGCGGTGTGCACCCGTGTGCAGCACGGTGACGTCGAGGAAGCCTTGAGCGATGAATTGCTGACCCGGATTCGTCAGGTCACCGCAGCATTCAACGCTGAAGGCTTGCGCGTGGTGGCAGTGGCTGCCCGCTCGATGCCGGAAGGTCGCGACACCTACAGCCTGGCCGATGAGCAGGAACTGACGCTGATCGGTTATGTGGCCTTCCTCGATCCACCGAAGGAAAGCACCGCACCGGCGCTCAAGGCGCTGGCCGAGCACGGCGTCGCGGTCAAAGTGCTGACTGGTGACAACGAACTGGTGACCGCGAAGATCTGCCGTGAAGTCGGTCTGGCGCAACAGGGCTTGCTGCTGGGCAACGATGTCGAGCGCATGAGCGACGCCGAGCTGGCGGTGGCGGTGGAGAACACCAACGTCTTCGCCAAGCTCACGCCGTCGCACAAGGAACGCATCGTGCGCATCCTCAAGGGTAACGGTCATGTGGTCGGTTTCATGGGCGACGGCATCAACGATGCGCCGGCGCTGCGTACCGCCGACATCGGAATCTCGGTGGACAGTGCGGTGGACATTGCCAAGGAAGCCGCCGACATCATCCTCCTGGAAAAGAGCCTGATGGTGCTGGAGGAGGGCGTGCTCGAAGGGCGGCGGACCTTCGCCAACATGCTCAAGTACATCAAGATGACTGCCAGCTCGAACTTCGGCAACGTGTTCTCGGTGCTGGTCGCCAGTGCGTTCATTCCGTTCCTGCCGATGCTGCCGATGCACCTGCTGGTACAGAACCTGCTCTACGACATTTCGCAGATCGCGATTCCGTTCGACAACGTCGACAAGGAGATGCTGAAGAAGCCGCAACGCTGGCAGCCGGCTGATGTCGGGCGCTTCATGCTGTTCTTCGGCCCGATCAGTTCGATCTTTGACATCCTGACGTTCGCCTTGATGTGGTATGTGTTCGATGCCAACACTCCGGATCACCAGACCCTGTTCCAGTCCGGCTGGTTCGTGGTGGGGCTGCTGACCCAGACGCTGATCGTGCACATGATCCGCACGCCGAAGATTCCGTTCCTGCAAAGCCGTGCAGCGATGCCGCTGCTGGTGATGACCGGGATCATCATGGCGGTCGGAATCTTCCTGCCGATGGGGCCGCTGGCCAACTACTTCAAACTGCAGGCGCTGCCGTCGATGTACTTCGTGTTCCTGCCGATGATCCTGCTGACGTACATGGCGCTGACCCAGGCGGTGAAAGGCTTCTACATCCGCCGGTTCGGCTGGCAATAACAACAGGACAACGCTGTTCCCTCTGTAGGAGTGAGCCTGCTCGCGATGGCAATCCGTCAGTCAAAATTTCAACGACTGACACACCGCTATCGCGAGCAGGCTCACTCCTACAGGGGATTCGGATGTTTTCAAGGACAAGACTATGCAAGCCATCAACAACCTCAACCTGACTTCTTTGCTCGACACGCTGGTCAGCCTCAGCGCAGCGTTCATCCTCGGTGGCCTGATCGGTTTCGAGCGCCAGTACCGGCAACGCACCGCCGGTCTGCGCACCAACGTGCTGGTGGCGGTCGGCGCGGCGATTTTTGTCGACATGGCCAACCGTCTCGGCGGTGCTGAAGGCGCGGTGCGGGTGGTCGCCTACGTGGTTTCCGGCATCGGCTTTCTCGGCGCCGGGGTGATCATGCGCGAAGAAGGCAACGTGCGCGGCCTCAACACCGCCGCGACCCTGTGGACGTCAGCTGCCGTTGGCGCCTGCGCCGGTGCCGACCTGCTGGCCGAAGCGGTGCTCGGCACGCTGTTCATTCTGGCCGCCAACACCTTGCTGCGGCCGATCGTCAACAACATCAACCGCCAGCCACTGGACGTGGTCTCGGCCGAAGTGACCAACATCGTTTACGTGATCGCCCGGCGCTCGCAGCAGAAAGCCGTGTTCGCCCTGCTCGAAGCCGAGCTGGAGCGCAGCAACTATCCGGCCAGCGACGTCGATGTACACGCCTTCGGTGCCGACGAAATCGAGATCGAAGCGACGCTGGCGACGACTTCGGTCGACGGCGATGAACTCGATGCGCTGGTGGCGCGGATTTCGACTTCAGCGCTGGTGGTGCAGGCGTTCTGGAGTCCGAGTACCACCGAATAAGGCAACAACGTCGGGCAGCCATTCGGCATGGCTCATGAGTGCGGATGAATGACCGGTTTTTTAGGAAAAGTCCTACAGAACTGCTCCTGCGGCTTGCGTAGTCTTGGCGCACCCGTCCACCTCCACGAGATCGAGCATGATCAATAAAGCCCTGCGTATCCTGATTGCCGATTCGCAGCATTTTCACCGGATGAAAATCGAGCGCCTGTTCAATGGTCTCGAATACTTCCGGGTTGCTCCGGTACAGAGTCTGCTTGAGCTGCTGACCCTGGTGGACTACGGCTGCGCACCGTTCGACGTCGTAGTCATCAACGCCGAGCTGGCGGCCGGATCGCTGGACCTGCAGGGGTTTTTCCTCAACAACCCGCAGGTGCGCCACGTCCTGATCTATAACGAACCCACGGCACCGGCGCTGACACCCGCCGGTTTCGCTCAGGAAAACCTGCAGATCAGCCATGTCGCCTTGCCCAATGCGGCCGCGATCAAGCACCTGATGGCGCGGGTCGACGTTGCCCCGTTGTGCGCAGTAAATGCCTGGAACCCGGCGCCAGCCGCGCAACGCCGGGCCTGAGCACGGATTATCCTTTCGCGCAACTGTCAGATCTGACAGGTAGATACGCTTTGCTTCCCGTGTAACAGTCTTTGCGCAGCCAACCCGGTGAGTAACAGCTGATGCCGGTGGCGCCATCGTCCTGTTTTTGCACTGGGAGCGGTCATGAAGTCAGCGCTGATCGTCGACGATCATCCGGTGGTAAGGGCTGCCGTGAAACTCGTACTCGAAGCCGAAAGATTCAAGGTGATTCACGAAGCATCCAGCGCCAGCGAAGCCATGGCGCTGAGCCGTGAGCACAAGCCGAAACTGGTGGTACTCGATCTCAAGCTGCCGGGAGTCGGCGGACTGGAGGTGCTGGAGCGGCTCAAGGCCACCGACCCCGACTGCAGAGTGCTGATCTTTACTTCTCAGGATCCGCTGCACTATCAGGATCGTTGTCTGCGTGGCGGCGCCATGGGTTACGTGGCTAAAACCAACCAGTTGCTGCAATTGCACAAGGCTGTCCAGGCCCTGATGTCGGGCTACTCCTATTTTGCTGCACTGCCTGATAACGGCCTTGTGTCGACCCCGTCGCACCGCAGCGAAAAACAGCTGATCGACGAGCTCTCCAACCGAGAACTGAACATTCTCGTGCAGTTGGCTCTGGATAAGCCCAACAAGAAAATCGCCGCTGAAATGTTCCTCAGCCACAAGACCGTCAGCACCTACAAAACCCGCTTGATAAAAAAACTGGGGCTGCACTCAAAGTCAGCGGTGTACTTGCGCGAATTCGCCAAGCGCAACCATTTGATCTGAGTAGCACAGTGAATCTGCGACGCTGGTGGTGCGTGCTGTGGTTGAGCTTCACGGCGAGCTGCTGGGCCAGTGGTTCGCCGCAGCCTCTGGAGTTATTGAGCCAGGCAGCACTGGAGAACATTCAGGTCCCGCTCGACCCCCAGGATCAACAGTGGCTACGCCGCCATCCGACGTTGCGCATGGGGATTTCCGGGCCCGATTATCCACCGTTCGAGATCACGCGGAATCGGCAGGAGCTGGAAGGCCTCACCGCCGACTATGCCGAGTTGCTGGCGCAACTGCTCGGGGTGCGGATCGAGGTGCAACGCTACGCAAACCGCGACGCGGTGATGAGCGCACTCAAGCGCGGCGAACTCGATCTGCTGGGCACCTCGAACAATTTCGAGCTGGCCGATGCGGATTTCATCTTGTCGCGCCCCTATGCCGAAGACCAACCGATGCTGGTGACCCGGCTCGACGAAACGTTACCGGCCGACCTGACAGGCAAACGCATCGCCATGGTCGAGGACTATCTGCCGCTGACCAGCGTGCAGGCGTTCTACCCCGACGCGAAGGTGCAGCGTTACTCCTCGGCAATGGATGCGCTGGGTGCGGTAGCGTTTGGTGTCGATGACGGATATCTCGGCGATCTGATCAGTGCCAATTACCTGATCAACACCAATTACCGCAATGACCTGCAACTGGCCGGGCCCTCGGGCCTGGATGCTAATCCCTTCGGTTTCGCCCTGCTGCGCAGTGAGGTGCGCCTCAAACGCATCATCGACAGGGCGCTGGCGGCGATTCCCATGGAGCGTCGTCAACTGATCGAGCAGCGCTGGAGCGCAGGGCGCGCGCAAATGGCCGCGCAGTCGCAGGTGCGCCTCAGTGCCAGCGAGCAGCAGTGGCTGGAGCAACATCCGCGGGTGCGGGTCGGCGTGATCGAAGACTTCGCACCGCTGACGTTTTTTGATGCCGACGGACGATTCAACGGGCTGTCGGCGCAGTTGCTCAACCTGATCAGTCAGCGTACCGGGCTGCAATTCGAGTTGGTTCGGGGGCGTTCGCTGGATCGTCAGATTGAGCAGCTCAAGGCCGGTGAACTCGACGTGTTGCCGGTGGTGACCCCGAGCAGCGAACGGGAAACCGAGCTGCAATTTACCCGTGCCTACCTGAACAATCCGTTTGTGCTGGTCAGCGCGACGACGGCCGGCAGCCCGCGCAGCCTCGCCGATCTGCCGGGCAAGCGGCTGGCGATTTATCGCGGTCATCCATTGCACGACTTTATTCTGCAGCAGGTGCCCGGGATTCGCCTGGTGGAGGTGCGCAGCCCGGCCGAGGGCATGGAGCAGATCGCCAAAGGCCAGGCCGACGCGACCGTCAGCTCGCTGCTGGTGGCGCGTTTTCTGATCGCCCGCCATTATCGCGAACGCCTGCGCATCACCAACACGATCGGCGATCAGCCGGCACGCATTGCGCTGGCGACCGCAGCGCAGGATACGTCGCTGCACACGATTCTGAACAAGGCGTTGCTGAGCATCGCGCCGCAGCAGATGGACGAACTGGTCGAGCGCTGGAGCCATGACGTGGTCGTGGAAGAGAGCTACTGGCAGCGTCATCGCCGCGAAATCCTGCTGGCGTTTGCCGGTGCGGCGGGGCTGCTGTTGCTGGCCTTGGCCTGGATCGGTTTTCAGCGCTCGCAGCTGCGTCAACGTCAACAGTGGCTGCAGCAGTTGCAGCAGGCCAAGGATGCCGCCGACGACGCCAATCGGGCCAAGACTACGTTTCTGGCGACCATGAGCCATGAAATCCGCACGCCGATGAATGCCCTGATCGGCATGCTCGAAATGGCCCTCAAGCGTGCCGAGGAGGGCGTCACCGACAAGCTGGCAATCGAGGTCGCGTCCGCTGCCGGCCAGCAATTACTGGCGTTGATCGGTGACATTCTCGATATCGCACGCATCGAGTCCGGGCATTTGTCCCTCGCGCCGCAGCGGGCCAATCTGCGCGAACAAGTGATCGCGGTGTGCCGCGTATTCGAAGGGCTGGCGCGGGAGAAACGCCTGCTGTGGCAGGTCGAACTGGATGCGCACAGTGACGTCGACGTCATGCTCGACCCGACACGCTTCAAGCAAGTGCTGTCAAACCTGTTGAGCAACGCGATCAAGTTCACCGAGCACGGGCAGGTCAGTCTGCAACTGTCGGTAACCAGGACAGCGCTTGGCCAGTTGGCCGTGAAACTAGCGATTGCAGACAGCGGAATCGGCATCAGTGCCGATGACCGCAAACGCCTGTTCAGTCCGTTCGTCCAGGCCGCTAGCCAGGGCCAGTCAGCGCGTAGCGGCTCGGGATTGGGCCTGGTGATCAGCCGTAACCTCTGCGAAATGATGGGCGGCACACTGCGCCTGGACAGCGAGCCGGGGCATGGAACGCGGGTTGAGGTAAACCTGCAGCTGCCACTGTTGACCGCGCTCGAACCCGAGACGGCAGGCCCGCAAGTGGCGGACACGCCAGCGCGTTCGCTGAGCGTGCTGGTGGTGGACGATCATCCGGTCAACCGCTTGCTCCTGTGCCGGCAACTGAGTGAGCTGGGCCACGCTACGGTCGATGTCGAGGATGGTGAGCTGGGCTTGCAGCGCTGGCGAACACAGGCTTTCGATGTGCTGATCACCGATTGCAACATGCCCCGGCGCAACGGTTACGAACTCGCTCGGACACTTCGTGAAGAAGAGGCGGCGAGCGGTCGGGCACGCTGCCTGATCCTCGGCTTCACTGCCAACGCGCAGGTCGAGGAGAAAGTCCGTTGTCTTGAGGCCGGCATGGACGATTGTCTGTTCAAGCCGATTCGCTTGCACGATCTGCAACAGGCATTGAAGACGGCCAGCCGCGGCGACAGTGATCAGCTGTCGAACCCGACACCGCCGCTGCCTGAGATCGACCTGAGCGCGCTTGAACAGATGGCCGGGGACAATCCTGCAGTGATGCAGCGCCTGCGCGAACAAGTGTTGCGCAGTCTGCACGACGATCTGCAACGGCTGGACGCTGCGCGCCAGCCACAGGATCTGAGCGAATTAACCACTCTGGCGCATCACATCAAGGGCGGTGCGCAAATGGTCGGTGCCGCGCGGGTGGCGGCGGCGTGCGCGGAGCTCGAACAGGCGTGCCGCGACGCCGAAACCCTGGCGGTCCACCGCTCGGCGGATGCGCTGCGCACGGCCATGCTCGACCTCGCGCAGCGGCTTCAGGACTGAGCGATCAATCCCACTGCGGCGCAATGCCTTTCGGGCTGGTCAGGCGCTGGCCACGCTCCAGACCGGCGATCAGCGCCATGTCGGATTCGCTCAGGGTCAGCGTGGTGGCGCCGAGGTTACTCTGCAGGTTGGCGCGTTTGGTCGACGATGGAATCACCGCGTAACCCGACTGCATCGCCCAGGCCAGAGTGACCTGCGCCGGGGTCGCTTGCAGGCGTTCAGCGATCTGCTGAATCACCGGATCCTTCAGCACTTCGCCATAGGCGAGGGTCATGTAGGAGGTGATCTGGATGCCTTGGCCGCGGGCGAACTCGACCACTTTGCGGTTTTGCAGGTACGGGTGCAGCTCGATCTGGTTGGTGGCGATGTTTTCCGCGCCAACCGCGGCGATGGCCTGTTGCATCAGCTCGATGGTGAAGTTGGACACTCCGATCTGCCGGGTCAGGCCCAGACGCTTGGCTTCGAGCAGCGCGCCCATGTATTCGGCGACCGGCACCTGATCTTCCGGCGACGGCCAGTGGATCAGTGTCAGATCGAGGTAATCGGTCTGCAATTTCTGCAGGCTTTCCTTGAGGCTGTCGATCAGACGGTCCTTGGCGAAGTTGGCGATCCAGATCTTGCTGGTGATGAACAGCTCTTCGCGAGCAATGCCGCTGGCGGCGATGGCCTGGCCGACCTCGGCTTCGTTCTCGTAGATCTGCGCGGTGTCGATGGCGCGGTAACCGAGTTCAAGGCCGGTGCGCACCGAATCGATGACCACCTGACCTTGCAGGCGAAACGTACCCAGACCAAAAGCGGGAACAGACATTGATGACTCCAGGGTTGCAGTGGGAATGGGCAGGAGTATCCGCGTCTGTGTCCTTGAGAAAAACCGCTGGTGGGGCAAAGCACTGTTGAGCAGAAGTCATGAATCTTTCCCGATAGTGGTGTTGTCTGGACTGGCCTCTTCGCGAGCAAGCCCACTCCCACAAGGGATCGAGATTCAACGGTGGGACTGTTCTATAAATGGAACACTAAAGCCGGTTTTTGCCGTCTAGTCCTAAAAACGCTATGGATTTAAGCTTAATCCATTGCGTCACCCATCTTTTCTGGAGGCAACCATGAAAAACATCATCGGTATCTACACCAGCCCTCGCGGCCATTGGGTCGGCGATGGTTTCCCGGTGCGCACCCTGTTTTCCTATGACAACCTGGGCAAACACATCAGCCCGTTCCTGCTGCTCGATCACGCAGGTCCGGCCGAATTCACCCCGACCACCGAGCGCCGTGGCGTCGGCCAGCACCCGCACCGTGGTTTTGAAACGGTGACCATCGTCTACGACGGCGAAGTGCAGCACCGCGACTCCACCGGCAGCGGCGGCACCATCGGCCCCGGCGATGTGCAGTGGATGACCGCCGCGTCCGGGATCCTCCACGAGGAGTTCCACTCGGATGAGTTCGCCAGAACCGGCGGCAAGCTGGAGATGGTGCAGCTGTGGGTCAACCTGCCGGCCAAGGACAAAATGGCCGCGCCCGGCTACCAGACCATTCTCGACGGCGATATTCCCAATATCGCGTTGAAGGACGATGCCGGCCGGCTGCGGCTGATCGCCGGTGAGTTCGATGGGCATAAAGGCCCGTCGCACACTTTCACGCCGATCGACGTCTGGGACCTGCGGCTCAATGCCGGCAAGTTGCTGACGCTCGATCTGCACGAGGGGCGCAACACTGCGCTGGTGCTGTTGAAAGGTTCGGTGCAGATCAACGGTGTGGAAACTGCGGGTGTCGGGCAGTTGGTGCTGTTCGAGCGCGACGGTCGTCAGTTGACCCTTGAGGCCAGTGAAGACGCGGTGGTGTTGCTGCTCAGCGGCGAGCCGATCGACGAACCGATTGTCGGCCATGGCCCGTTCGTGATGAACACCGAGCAGGAAATTCATCAGGCATTCGCCGACTTCCAGTCGGGACGTTTTGGCCGGATGCACGGGTAAATTTCACCCCTGTGGGAGCGGGCTTGCTCGCGAAAGCGCAGTGCCAGTCAATGCATGTCTGACTGATCCACCGCCTTCGCGAGCAGGCTCGCTCCCACAGGGGTTTTCCGGTGTTTTTGCGCGGGCGTTCATCCTCTGAAATCAATTACTCCTACACTTGCCCAATCTGTGCGATCTTCTCGCGACCGGGCCCTGTCGGAGTGCTTTGATGTTGTCTTTTTTGACCGAACATCCGTTGTTTTGCGCGTTGATCCTGATCCTCCTCGATCTCGGGCTGTGGCGCCTGATCAGCTCCCGTGGCAGCGAGTGGAAGCTGCTGGTGCGGGTGCTGATTTTCAGCCTGTTCAGCGTGCTGTTGTTCAACGAAGGCCTGAATCCGATGGAGCCGGCGCCGTGGGCCGACAACGTGCCGCTGCACCTGGCGGCGACCGGCTTGCAGATCGGCTGGTGGCTGTTTGGCGCGCGCACCCTGACCGTGCTGATCGGTGCGGTGATGATGCAGCGGGTCGGGCACACCGGGCGGCTGTTGCAGGATCTGCTCGGTGCGGTGATTTTCCTGATCGCGATTATCGCGGCCCTGGCCTACGTGCTGGATCTGCCGGTCAAAGGTGTGCTGGCGACGTCCGGGGCCTTGGCGATCATCGTCGGTCTGGCGTTGCAGAGCACCCTCAGCGATGTGTTTTCCGGGATCGTGCTCAACACCACCAAGCCCTATCAGATCGATGACTGGATTTCGATCGATGGCACCGAAGGCCGGGTCATCGACATCGACTGGCGCGCCACGCGTCTACAGACCAGTCAGGGCAGCATGGCGGTGATTCCCAACTCGCTGGCGGCCAAGGCCAAGATCATCAACTTCAGCCGGCCGAGCAACATGTTCGGCCTGGCCGTCAGTGTGCAGGTCAGCCCGCATGCGCGACCGACCACCGTGATCGACGCATTGGAGCGGGCAATGCAGGGCTGCCGCCCGCTGCTGGACAATCCTTCGCCAAGCGTCGCGCTCAAGAGCTCCAGCAGCGCCGGCGCGGAATATGAGATCAGCGGTTTTGTCTCGTCGATGGATCAGAAACGCTCGGTGCGCAATCAGCTGTTCGATCTGGCTTACCGGCATCTGCAGGCGTCCGGGATCAATCTGTTGTCGAGTGTCGAACCGATCGTCGCCGGCAACCTCTCGCGGCCGCGGGCGCTGCTCGACAGTTCGCCGATTTTCTCCACGCTGCGCCAGGAAGAGAAAGACACCTTCAGCCAAAACATGACCCTGCAAACCTTCCGTGCTGGCGAGACGATCCTCGAGGCCGGGGAGGTCAGCGATCATTTGTTCATCATCGAATCGGGCGTGGTCAGCGTGACCTTGACTCGCCATGGCAGCCCGTTCGAATCCGGGCGCATGGGGCCGGGGGAGGTGATCGGCGAGGCCGGCATCCTCTCCGATTCGTCGGTGCCGGCGACCTTCGCGGCGAAAACCTTCTGCGCGTTATATCGCATCGAGAAGACCTACCTGAAGCCGTGTCTGGATGCCCGCCACGACATCAACGAGGCGATGAAAGCTTTGCTCGATTATCGCCTGCACAAGGCCCAGACCCTGACTCAGGACGTGCCGCCCGTGGTGGCGAAAACCGGGTTCCTGCACTGGTTGCGCAATCGCGTGTGACAGGGTGGTCTACTCGTCTTCCGGGAGATTGGCTATTTGTCCGGGGCAAGTGCGGGACTACCTTAGTCACACATTCACTGGCCCCGGAAACTCAATCATGAAAGCTCGTACCGATTTCTACACCGCCTCCCCAGACGCCCTGAAAGCGATGATCGCCCTGGAAACCGCGGTCTCGAAACTGCCGCTGGAAAAGACCCTGGTCGAACTGGTCAAGCTGCGCGCTTCGCAGATCAACGGCTGTGCGTTCTGCATTGACATGCACACCGCTGACGCGATCAAGGGCGGCGAAACCCCGCGTCGACTGTTCGCCGTGACCGCGTGGCGTGAAGCGCCATTCTTCACCGAGCGTGAGCGCGCTGCGCTGCTGTGGACCGAATCGCTGACCCAGCTGAGCCTGACCCACGCCCCGGACGAAGACTACGACATCGTCGCGGCGCAATTCACGCCCAAGGAAATGGTCGACCTGAGCGTGGCGATCAGCACCATCAACAGCTGGAACCGTCTGGCGGTGGGCTTCCGCAAAATCCCGCAGCTCTGACAGTTCACGGTCGAAAACTGTGGGAGCGGGCTTGCTCGCGAAGGCGTCGTCTCAGTCACCTTAGTGGTTATCTGACACACCGCCTTCGTCGGATCGCCGCCCGGAGCAAGCCCGCTCCCACAGTGAAAAGTGCAAAACTTCAGAAGGGTGATCAATGCGCATCCGCACTCGGCGCGGCCGGTGGTTGTACCTTGCGCATCAAGGGCACCATCGCCGTGGCGATGATGAAGCACAGCATGATCATCAAAAAGGTATCGCCGTAGGTCTGGGTCTGCGCCTCGCGGTAGGTCAGCAGCCACAGTTGACGCAGGCCTGCGGTGACGCCAACGTCACCACTCTGACCCAGTGTCGCCAGATTGCCACCGACCTGCGCCAGCCACTGATTCATCGCCTCGTTACTGCTGTTCAAATGCTCGGCCAGACGGGTGAAGTGCAGGTTGGTGCGGTCATTGAGAATGGTCGCGCACGCGGCAATGCCGATGGCTCCGCCCAGATTGCGCATCAGGTTGAACAGCCCCGAAGCGTGCTTCAAGCGCGCCGGTGCCAAACCTCCCAGAGTCAGTGTCACTGCCGGCGGCACCGCCAGTTGCTGAGCGATCCCGCGCAGCGCTTGCGGTAGCATCAACTGGCCGGAACCCCAGTCGTGGGTGATCGGACTGAATTCCCACATCGACACGGCAAACAAGCCCAGCCCGATCATCATGATCCAGCGCAAATCCATGCGATTGGCGAGGAAGGCATACAGCGGAATCGCCATGATCTGGAACACCCCGGTGGAAAAAACCGCCAGACCAATGTCCAGCGCGCTGTATCCACGCACCCGGCCGAGAAACAGCGGCGTCAGGTAAATCGTCGCGAACAGACCAATTCCGGTGACGAAGGAAAAGAAGCAGCCCAGGGCGAAATTGCGATCCTTGAGTGCGCGCAGATCGACGATCGGATTGGCCACGTGCAAGGTGCGTCCGATGAAGGCCAGACCCGCCAGACCGCTGATCCATGCCGTGGTCAGAATCGTTTGATCGCTGAACCAGTTCCACCGCGGGCCTTCTTCGAGGGTGTATTCCAGGCAGCCGAGAAACAGCGCGAGAAACACCATGCTCAGGTAGTCCGCACCTTTGAGCAGCGCCAGTTCCGGCTGGTCGATTTTCACCAGCATCGGCACTGCCACCGCGACGAAAATCCCCGGCACCAGGTTGATGTAGAACAGCCAGTGCCACGATGAAATGTCGGTGATCCAGCCGCCGATCACCGGCCCCAAGGTCGGCGCCAGCGACGCCACCGCACCGATGGTTGCGGCGGCGATCACCCGTTGTTTGCCGGTGAAGAAAAAGAACGCGGTGGTGAACACCAGCGGAATCATCGAACCGCCGAGAAAGCCTTGCAGCGCACGAAAGGCGATCATGCTCTGGATGTTCCAGGCCACGCCGCAGAGCAGGCTGGCCAGGGTGAAACCGACGGCCGAGGCGCAGAACAGCCAGCGTGTGGAGAACACCCGCGACAGCCAGCCCGACAGCGGGATCACGATGATTTCGGCGATCAGATAACTGGTCTGCACCCACGCGGTTTCATCGGTGCCGGCCGAGAGCCCACCGCCGATGTCGCGCAGCGAGGCCGAGACGATCTGGATGTCCAGCAGCGCAATGAACATGCCGATGCACATGGTGGCGAAGGCAAACACTTTGGTCGCGGTGGCCATGTCGGCGGCGTTGAACGGTTGCGCCGGGGCGGTGAGGGCGGTGCTCATGGCGCGACGGCCACGGCGCTGGTTTCGGCTTGCGCGCGGGTGTCGACTTCAGCGGTCACCGATAGCCCCGGCCGCAGATGGCCGAGCACGCCGTCAGCCGGATCGAGCAGGATTCGCACCGGTACCCGCTGGACGATTTTGGTGAAGTTGCCGGTGGCGTTCTCCGGCGGTAGCACGCTGAATTGCGAGCCGGTGGCCGGGGCGAGGCTGTCGAGGCGGCCGTGGAACTCCTGGCCGGAGAGCACGTCGGCACGGATGCTCACCCGTTGCCCGGGTTTCATCCGCGCCAGCTGGTCTTCCTTGAAATTGGCATCCACCCACAGACCGCTGGCCGGTACCACCGACAACTGTTGCGACCCGGCCTGGGCATAGGCGCCGACCCGCGCGCGGCGGTTGCCGATCACGCCGTCGACCGGCGCGCGCAGTTCGGTGTAGCCGAGATTCAATTGCGCCAGATCACGCTCGGCGCGGGCCTGTTGCAGGGCGGCGCGGGCCTGTTGTTTCTGGGTGTCGATCACCGCCAGTTGGCGCTGGGCGGCAAGCAGTTCGGCCTGGGCGCGGGCACTCAGGGCCTGGGCGGTCTTGAAGGTGGCGTCGGCGCGTTGGGCGCTTTCCACCGACACGGCATTGGTGCTGACCAGACGTTTGTAACGCGCATTGTCATCCCGCGAGCGGGCGGTTTCGGCACCGGCGGCATCGATGCCGGCGCGGGCCTGGCCGATCACCGCTTGCTGCAGTTGTTCAGTGGCGTCGAGGTTGGCCAGCAGCGCCTCTTCGGCGGCAACGGCGCCCTCGGCTTTGGCGAGGCTGGCGCGATAGTCACGTGCGTCGAGGCGGATCAGCACGTCGCCGGCCTTGACCGATTGGTTGTCGCTGACCAGCACTTCTTCGATGTAACCGGCGACCTTCGGCCCGATCACCGTGACGTCGCCACCGATGTAGGCATCGTCAGTCTCCTCAAGGAAACGCCCGGTGCCCCACCAATGACTGGCGTAAACGCCGACCACGACCAGCGCGACCAGGCCAGAGCCGGTCAGCAGCAGGCGTTTGCGCAGTGGCGGCTTGGCGGAGGTGACCGGGGCAGACAGGTCTGGCTCAACGGTTGGCATGCTGGTCATGGCGTAATACCTGCGGATACGGGCTGTTATTACGGCTGTAATATGACGCAAGTAATATTTTGTGGCAATTATGTTTTTGTGCCGATCGTCAGTTGCTTACCCGGCCTCGGGGTTTGGAGCGGTTTCGACAAACGACAGCGCCCGTAATACGGGGCCAAATCTTCAAGAACTCGATGAAAGCCCTCGGGGAACCCCTGATGGACTGACGTTGAACACAGCAAAATCAAATGTTTAAGAAATGTAAGCGTTGTAGGAAGCGTCTTGCATTTGTGTAGGAAGGCTCTGAGTATCACTCGCATTGATGAGGTGGCATTACGCTACTTTATGATTGCAAGGATGTTGCGTGCCGTATTTGCTTTGCGCTGTTTTCCGTCGTCGTTCCACGCTTTGCCCGCTGTTGTCGGCCTTTGTGTTGAGTGTGTGTGCCTCCTCGATTCAAGCGGCTGATCCTGTTGCGCCGGGCCAGGAAGTGCTGCGCCAGCAGCAACAGCAACAGCGCGATCTGCAACAACTGCAGATGGAACAACGCAAGCGCCAACTGGAGCGCGGTGCGTTCGGTCCTGCGCCCGCCACCCCAGTGCTCCCGCAGACCGTCACCCCCGATGAACGCTGCTGGCCGCTAAGCGGCACGCGCATTGGTGGCGTCACGCTGATCGACAGCAACAAGCTCAACGCCCGGATCAAACCGCTGCTGGCGCCGTGCATGGGCGTCGGCCAGATCAACCATTTGCTGGCGACTATCACCGCGATCTACGTCGAGCAAGGCTACATCGCCAGTCGCCCGTACTTGCTGAGCGCGCCGGCGGCGGGGCAGTCGCTGGACATCATGATCGACGAGGGCTACATCGAGTCCATCGAACTGGCCGATCAGAGCCTGCCCGTTTCGCTGGGCGGCGCGTTCCCGCACATGCTCGGCCAGCCGCTGAACCTGCGCGATCTGGAGCAGGGCCTGGATCAATTGAACCGCTTGCGCTCGATCGACCTGACCGCCGACATCGCCCCCGGCAGCCAGCCCGGCGCGTCGCGAATCATCCTGCGCTCGCGCACCTCCGGGCAGTCGCGCTGGGCGTTGGGCCTGGGCATGGACAACCTTGGCAGCGCCAGCACCGGGCGTGACCGCGATACCGTCAGCCTGAGCTTCGACAGCCCGCTGCAACTCAACGATCTGTTGAGCCTCAGTGCCAGCGACACGTTGAATCAGGGCGACCGCTACAGTCGCAACGCCAGCCTGTATTACGCGATTCCCTACGGCTACTGGACCTACAGCGCATTCGCCAGCCACGCCGAATATCGCGCGCCGTTCAAACTGCCCAGCGCGACCTTGTACAGCACCGGCATCACCGATCAACTGAGTCTGCGCGCCGACCGCGTGTTGTGGCGCGACCAGAGCCGTCAGCTCAGCGCCAACCTGCAACTGGCACACAAGGACGTCGACAGCTATCTGGAAAATGTCCGTCTGGGCATTCAAAGCCCGACCCTGACCGTGGCCGAAGCCGGACTCAATCTGTTCTGGCTCGACCGTGCGGTGTGGAACCTCGACTTCACCTATTCGCAAGGCCTGCGCTGGCTGGGCGCCGATGACGACGCCAATCATGCGGTCAACAATTTGCCCAAAGCGCAGTTTCGCAAGTACCGCGCTGGCCTCAGCCAATGGCGCAACGGCCAGTTCGGCGCGCAAGCGTGGCAGTGGCAGAGCCAGCTCAATCTGCAATACAGCCCCGACCCGTTGCCGGCCATCGAACAATTGCTCGGCACCGACGATTCGGCGGTGCGCGGTTATCGGGTCAGCAGCGCTTCCGGCGCCAGCGGCGCTATCTGGCGCAACACCCTGCGCCTGCCGCTGCGCAGCGATTGGCCGCTGCAGATCACCCCGCGTGTGGGCCTGGACAACGGCTGGCTCAAGGCCGATCACGGTGCTCAGGGCCAGCGCCTGAGCGGCGCCAGTGTCGGGCTGAATCTGGGCTGGAAGAATCTGCAAGTGGACGTCGATTACCAACGCGCCCTCAACACCCCCAGCGGTTTGCAGCACGAGCCGGAGACCTGGCTGATGCGCGTGGGGTTGCAGATATGACACCAGCGAGACTCATCAAGCAGTGAACAAACAGCCGTCGGATCTGAGCGCGACAGCCACGGCCAAGACCAAATCGCGTGCCGTGATGCCGTACTTACATGGAGACGTTTTTATGCCAGCACACACCTTTGCATTCCATCTTTCTCCTCGGGGCAAACTGCGCTGGGCGATCGCCAGCCTGTTCTTCGCCGTGCACCTGCCCAGCGCCATCGCCGGCGGTGTGGTGGTCGCTCCCGGCCCCGGCGGCACCGCGCAATTGCAGACGCAGGGCGGCGTGCCCATCGTCAATATCGTCGCGCCCAACGGCTCGGGCCTGTCGCACAACCAGTTCCTCGACTACAACGTCGACCGTCAGGGTCTGGTGCTGAACAACGCCTTGCAGGCCGGGCAATCGCAGCTCGCCGGGCAACTGGCAGCCAACCCGCAACTGCAGGGCCAAGCGGCGAGCGTGATCCTCAACGAGGTGATCAGCCGCAACCCTTCGGCCATCAACGGCGCCCAGGAAATCTTCGGCCGCGCCGCCGATTACGTGCTGGCCAACCCCAACGGCATTTCGGTGAACGGCGGCAGTTTCATCAACACGCCGAACGCGAGTCTGCTGGTCGGTCGTCCGGAGTTGAACGACGGCAAACTGCAAGCCTTGAACACCCGCGACGCCAGCGGTCAGTTGCAGATCCAGAGTGGCGGCCTGCGTAATGCCGAGGGTTCGGTCAATCTGATCGCCCCGCGTATCGACAGCCAGGGCCGCATCGATGCCCGCGATCAGTTGAACCTCACCGTCGGACGCAATCAGATCGATTACGCCAGCGGTCAGGTCAAAGCCGTGGATCCGGCGGGCAACACCCAGGATCAACGCATTGACGCCAGCCTGTTCGGTGCGATGCAGGCCGGTCGCATCAACATCGTCAGCACCGCCGAAGGCGCGGGCGTGCGTGTGGGGGCGGTGCAAGTGGCCGGGCGTGACGGGGTGCAGATCCGTTCGGCTGGCGATCTCAGCGTCAGCGGTGAAGCCATCCCCAACAGCCTCGAAGTGACGCGTGCCAGCATCCGCAGCAGTCAGGGTGATGTCGGCCTGCACAGCGGCAACGACCTGACGCTGGCCGCCACCGATGTCAGTGGTCGCGACGTCAACGTCAATGCCAAGCGCAACCTGACCCTGAGCACCGTCGAAAGCCGCAAGCTTCAGCAGACGCGAGAAAACTGGAGCAACAGCACCATCGGCATCACCTGGGAAACCTACGATCGCACCCAGACCGACAGTGAAACTCGCCAGCACGGCAGCCAGATCGTCGCCACTCGTGACGCCAAATTGTCCTCCGGCAAAGACACCGAACTCAAAGCGGCCAAGGTCGAAGCGGCGAAAAATCTCGATGTGCAGAGCAGCGGCGATCTGCGCCTGAGTGCGGCCACCGAAAGCCACACCCAGACCGATCAGGGCAACCATCGCAAGCATCTATGGAAGGCCGACTGGAACAACAGCAGCGAAGAGCAGCGCAGCATCGGCAGCCAGCTGAAGGGCGGCAATATCGCTTTGCAGACCGCCGCGTTGCTGCGCGCCGAAGGTGCCGAACTGAACAGCACCGGCGATGTGAAACTGGCGGGCAAGCAAGTGGACGTCACCACCGCCACGCGCACCAGTCGCAGCAACAACAACAGTTACTCCGGCGACCTGGTGGGTGGCGGTTTCTTCGGCAAGACCGGTGACGCTGACAAGGGCCAGACCCGGCATCGGGGCAGCAAAATCAATGCGGCGGGCAAACTGATCGTCAAGGCTGACGACGTGCGCATCAGCGGCAGCCAGGTCCGTGGCGGCACCGAGGCCAGCGTGATCAGCGATCAGGGTTCGCTGGTGATCGACGGTGTGCAGGACACTTCGCACAGCAACAACCACGACAAGGACAGCAAGTTCTTCGGCATCAGCAAGGACGAGTCACGGCAGAACGCCAAAGACAGCACCACGCTGCGCAGCGAGCTGGTTTCCGACAGCAATCTCAAGCTCAAAAGTGCCAAGGACATCGAAGTCGCCGGCTCCACGGTCAAGGCCGGCGGCGCGCTGACGGCGGACGCCGCCGGTGATGTGAACGTGCATTCCACGCAGAACACCCACGACAGCAGCTCGACCACCGAGACCCGTGGCTTCGATGCCTACGCCAAGGAGCAAACGCCGGAGCAATACCGCGCCGGGGTGCACTACGAAGACAAGCAGCAGACCGTCACCCGCAACGACGTCAACCAGCAAGGCTCGAGCCTCAGCGGTGGCACCGTGCAAGTGAAGGCCGGCGGCGATCTGACGATCAAGGGCGGTGAAGTCAAATCCACGGCCGGCGATACCACGCTGGGCGGCAAGAACGTGTCGTTGCTGGCCGAACAGGACAGCCACAAAACCTCATCCGACACCTCCAGTACTGGCGGCGGTTTCTACTACACCGGCGGCCTCGACCGCGCCGGCAGTGGCGTCGATTTTGCCCACAGCACCACGCAAGACAGCAGCAGCAAAACCAGCGCGCAAACCACCAACATGCAGAGCAGCGGCAACCTGAACATCAACGCCGACAAGCTGCTGACCGAAGGCGCGCAGGTCAAGGCTGGCAACGGCCTGAACGTCGCGGCCAACGAGGTCGACAACCGCGCCGCCAGCAACACCGAAAGCAGCACTCACAACCAGAGCAACTGGTCGGCGGACATCGGCGCCAACGTCGAGTACAAGGACATCGCCCGCCCGATTGCCGGTGCGGTCAAGGATGTGCTCAACGGCAAGGTGCCGGACAAGGAAGCCCTGAGCAATCTCGGCCAGCCGAACGTCGGCCTCGACGTGGCGATCGGTCACGGCAGCGCCGACAAGACCGAGCAGAGCAGCAACGCTGTGGTCAGCCGTTTCGACGGCGGCAGTGTCGAGGTGAAAACCGCCGGCACCCTGCACGACGAGGGCACCCAGTACAGCGCAAGCAACGGCAAGGTCAACATCAGCGCTGACAAACTGGTTGCCGATGCCGCGAGCAACACTCACAGCAGCACCGATAACTCGGTGGACGCCAAGGTCGACGTGCGCGTCTACACCAAGACCGGCGAGGACGTGAACGTCGCCGGCAGCGGCGCGGGTGGCAACAGCTACAGCAGCAAGGACAGCAGCACCGCAGTGGTCGGCGGTTTTGCCGGCAGCCAAGGCGTGAACATCAAGATGGGCGGTGATGCGCAGTTCGCTGGCAGCCGTTTCGACGGCGGGCAGGGCGGTGTGAACATCAAGACCGGCGGCGATCTGGCGCTGAATCAGGCTACCGACCGCCAGAGCAGCAGCGACTCCAGCCTGCGCGGCAACGGCTCGCTGACGGTCGGCACCTTGCCGGGCACCGACGGCACCAACGTCGACCTCGGCGCTGGCTTCCAGCTTGATCACACCGGCAAGCAGACCAATGACACCCAGGCTCACGTGGCGAGCATCAGCGGCAACGGCCCGGTGCAACTGATCAGCGGTGGCAATCAGGTTCAGCAAGGCACGCAGATCGACAGCGTCGGCGGCATTGAGCTGCACGCTGACGGCAAACTCGATCTGCAAGCGGCCGTTGATACCCACACCGCGACTGGCAGCAATCTCGGCGGCGGCTTGAAGGGCGGCGGCAGCAAATCCAGCAGCGAGAAGAGTCGCGATCAGGGCGGTAATCTGAGCGGTAACTTCAACATTGGTCGGGTCAACGAAAACTCGCAAACCCTGACCGGTGGCCAGCTCAACAGCCAGAGCAACGTCGCCTTGAGCGGTGACGCGGTGCACCTGCAAGGCACGCAAGTCAGCGCGCCGAACGTCAGCATCGATGCGCAGAAGGGCGGTTTGGTTCAGGAATCGGCGCAGTCCACCGAGAGCCGCAACAACTGGAACGTCGCGCTGAATGCCGGCGGCAACCTGAGCAGCAAGACCCCGACCGCAGCCGATGAAAAGGCCAACAGTGACCATGGCTTCAACGCCGGGGCCAAGGTCGGCGTCGATTACCTGCAAGGCACCACCCAGCAGAACAGCCATATCAAGGCTGACAGCGTGGTACTCAATAGCGCAGGCGATGCACAACTGTCTGGCGCGCGGATCGACGCGAACACTGTCGGCGGCAAGGTTGCCGGTGATCTGACCGTCGAAAGCCGTCAGGACTCGAAGACGCAGGCCAAGGTCGATGTTGATCTGGGCCTGACGGCGAAGAAGAACCCACCGAGCGACAAGGAAAAGCTCGCCGGCACTGACTACAAACCAACGCTGAAAGCGCAAGGCGAATACGCGCACAAGGACAGCGTGGTGCAGGCGTCCGGCATCAGTGGCAATCAGGGTGTGAAGTTGAACGTTGATGGTGGCGCGCAGCTGACCGGCGCACGGATTTCATCGATTGACGGCAAGGTCGATCTGGGCGGTTCGAAGGTGGGTAGCAGCGATCTGGTCAACCGTGAATATGGGGTGAAAGCCGGACTGGATCTACCGCAGAAAACCGAGGAGAACGCACCGAAGGTGTCATTCGATAACGGCAATCTGAAAATCGGTCCGGTGACCCTGAGCGGCAATCTGGACAGCCAGACCCTACAGGCCGGGATCGACGAAAAAGGCTGAGCAGCACCGCTGTAAAAACTGCGGGCTTGCTCGCGAAGGCGTCAGTTCAGTCAGCCAAGCTGTCGACTGAACCAGCGCCTTCGCGAGCGAGCTCGCTCGTTTTGATCTGTCGCATTACCGCGAAGATAGTCGCTGCGCAACCATCGCATGCAAATACGCAGGTCGAATATATATATATCAAAAATGAATATTAGGCATAGCGAAGAGTTTTAAAAAACTGTCATTTATAACAGTTGTGAGAGTTTCCTTGAAAACTGAAGATCAGGTTCCGGTACTTCAAACCACATTGGTTTTATCCCGGCCTTCGTCAAGTCATTTCAAGGAGCTGCAAAAATGAGCGATATCACATTTCCGGATGCAAAAAACGGCATCATCAATTGCAGTTCGAATCCAATGGACGGTGTAAGGGTTAAAGTGAGGCTGTTGCCTGGCACACCGATCGGGGCCGTATTGAAACTGAACTGGCAGGGATATACCGATCGAGCGGGCGAGCAACCCATTCCCGGTACCGAGACTTCGCTCAAGCACGCTATCACTTCGGAGGACATATCCGAGGGTGTTGTAATAACAGTCGGTGATTGGTCAACGCATATCAAGCCTATTAAAGATGGATCGGCCCGCGCTACCTATGCAATCAATGGTGGCGAGGTGGGGGATGCACTGGTCCAAGTAAGATTGTTAAATGCTGCAGGGCAGTCATGCGACGAAGTTTGAGGTGCAAAAAGGCTGATTTGCACAGTGAAGCGGGATCTGTTGCGGGCGCAACGTCTTGAGGTCACTGAAGGATCCAGAACCGTCGGGGCGCAACAGTTCCGGATCGCGTAGCTCGGTTGCAATCGCCTCAGTCCCAGTCAACGCGAGTTGACCGGGACTGCTTGTCGCAGACGGTCAGCTCGAAGCCTTCGCCTTACCCGCATTCATCAGCACGACCACCGCCAGCAGCGCGGACAGGATCGAACCCAGCAACACCCCAACTTTCACCGAATCGACCAGATGCGGCGCGCCCGGGAACGCCAGCGCGCCGATGAACAGGCTCATGGTGAAGCCGATCCCGCAGAGCAGGGCGACGCCGTACAGTTGCAGCCAGCTCGCGCCTTGCGGCAGTTGCGCCAGGCCGCTGCGAATCGCCAGGGCACCGAGGCCGAGGATACCGATCTGCTTGCCGAACAACAGGCCCAGCGCGACGCCCAGCGGCACCGGCTCAAGCAGGTTGCTCGGAGAAATGCCGGTCAGCGACACACCCGCGTTGGCGAAGCCGAAAATCGGCACCACAGCGAATGCCACCCACGGGTGCATTTTTTCTTCGAGGTAGAGCAGCGGCGAGTTGTGCTCGTCTTCGGGATTTCCCAGCGGAATGCACAGGGCCAGAATCACCCCGGCGAGGGTCGCGTGGATCCCCGATTGCAGCATGAAGAACCACAGGAAGGCGCCGGCGATCAGGTATGGCCAAAGCTTTCTGACACCGCAGCGATTGAGGATCACCAGCAGTGCAATCACTGCCAACGAGGCCAGCAGCATGCTCACCGACAGGCCGCTGGTGTAGAAAATCGCGATGATCACCACTGCGCCCAGGTCATCGAGGATGGCCAGCGCCGAGAGGAAGATTTTCAACGAGACGGGCACCCGTTTGCCCAGCAGCGACAGCACGCCCAGGGCGAAAGCAATGTCGGTGGCGGCGGGGATCGCCCAACCGCTCAGGGTCTGCGGATTACCCCAGTTGATCGCAACGTAGATCAAGGCCGGGACCAGCATCCCGCCCAGCGCGGCGAAGCCCGGCAGCGCGCGCTGACCCCAGGTCGACAACTGACCGGCGAGCATTTCGCGCTTGATCTCCAGGCCCACCAGCATGAAGAAGATCGCCATCAGGCCATCGTTCACCCAATGCTCGATCGACAGACCGGCGATCTTGATGTGCAAGGTCGAGAAATACGTGGCCGCCCAAGGCGAGTTGGCGACCAACAGTGCGGCGAGGGCCGCGGCCATCAGGATCAGACCACCGGCGGACTCGGCGGCGAAGAATCGGGTGAGAAAGGCCAGGGCAGACGGCGCCTGCTGGCGGGCAGGGGCAGCATGCAAGCGTGACGGATCGTGGCTCATAGGCACGGCGACTCCGCGCGGCGGCCCGACCTGCGCTGAATTAAACCTGCCCTGCCGCGTTGTTGCGGTGGCACCCGGGCGGCATTTTACACAATAGGTGGGGGAAGGCGCGGTTTTACTGACGATTACCCTTGAATCGAGCGTTTCCAAGGAATGAATTGCCGGCCTTAATAGGAAGCATTACTATTCACGCCTCTTTCCCCCAGCACGCTGTCATGAACCCCATGCTGCCCCGCAGACCCGGCTTTTTCGAGCATTACGAAGAGTTGATCGGCACCTGGACCCGGCGTCTGCGCAATCGCGCGCAGGCCGAGGATCTGGCGCACGACACCTTTGTGCGGGTGCTCGAATCCGATTCGGCAGCGGTGCAGCAGCCACGGGCGTATCTGCACCAGACCGCACGCAATATTGCGGTCGACGGTTATCGGCGTGAGGACCGACGGGAAGCCATGGAGTCGCAGGCGATCGATCACAGTGTGTCGTCCACCGGCGACCCGGAGCATTACATGCAGGCGATCCAGCTGGCCGACTCCATCGAACGGGCGCTGCAGGAACTGCCGCTCAACTGCCGGAAGATTTTCGTCTGGCAGAAGATCGAAGGGCTGACCCAGGCGGAAATCGCCGAACGCCTGGGGCTGTCGAGGAACATGGTCGAAAAGTATATGATCCGCACCCTGCGCCACTTGCGCGATCGCCTCGACGGCATGCAGTCATGAGCGGCCGCCGCTTTTCATCTTCAGCCCGACAGGACACTCCATGATGGATACCCGTGATTGCGCGTGCGGGCAAACAACGGTGCGCGATGAAGCGGCACGCTGGTTTGTGCGTTTGCAGGAACCGCTGATCAGCGCCGACGAACAGCAGCGCTTCGATGCCTGGCTGAACCAGCATCCGCAACACCGTGACGAATTCCAGTTGCTGCAAGGCCTGTGGACGGCGGCCGATCTGCTGCCGGCGCCACGTCTCAAGTCCCTCGTCGAAACCCCGCCGGCCCGTCGCGAACGTCGCCCGCTGCTGCGCTATGCCGTGGCCGCCAGTGTGCTGGCGGTGGCGCTCGGCCTCGGTCTGTTCAGCGGTCTGAATCTCCCCGACGGCTACAGCGCCGAGTTCGCGACGGCGCTGGGTGAGCGCAAGCACGTGGCGCTGCCGGACGGATCGGTGATCGACCTGAACAGCCGCAGCCGTCTGCAGGTGCGTTTTGAGAAGGATCGGCGGCTCATTGAATTGAGTGAAGGCGAGGCGCTGTTCAGCGTTCAGCACGACACCGCGCGCCCGTTCGTGGTCGAGGCCGGCAGTGGCAAGGTCACCGTGACCGGTACGCGGTTCGATGTGCGCCGCGACGTCATGCAAACCCGGGTCGCGGTGGAGCAGGGCACGGTAAAGGTGCAGGGGCGCAATGCGCCGGACAACGAGTTCATCAACTTGACGGCAGGTCTCGGTACCCACGTCGATGCCGAGGGTCGCGTCGCCGCCGCATATGCGGTCAACCCCGCCGAACTGACGGCGTGGCGAAGCGGCAAACTGGTGTTCAACAACGCCAGCCTCGGCGAAGTGGCAGCGGAAGTTTCGCGTTATCGCGACAAGCCACTGACGGTCAGCAACCCGGCCGTGGCCAGTTTGCGCCTGACCAGCGTGTTCAAATCCGACAACACCGACGCCTTGCTCAAGGCCCTGCCAAACATCCTGCCGGTGGCCGTCCGAACCCTGGCCGATGGCAGTCAGGAAATAATTTCAAAATAACATTCAGGTTTTTTTCGAGTTCATCGTCTTCCTGTTCAACTGCAACTGGTTTGCATTAACAGACGCACACTCTTGCGCTCCACAGGACTACGTTCGACGTGAAAAACACCTCAACCAACAACAAAAAATCCCCCTGGTTACCGCTGGCCCTGGCGTTGGCGGTCAACGCCGCCGTGCCGCTGGCCTTCGCCGCTGAAGCCATTCACATCCGCGCCCAGCCGTTGGGCCAGGCCCTGAGTGAACTGGGCCAGCAAACTTCGCTGCAAGTGTTTTTCAGCCCGGAACTGGTGGCCGGCAAACAGGCACCCGCGGTCGATGGCAACATATCTCCCGAGCAGGCGTTGCGCCAATTGTTGCAGGGCAGCGGCCTGGACTATCAGATCAACGAAGGCTCGGTGACCCTGGCCCCGGCCGCCACTGCCGCCAGCAATGGCCCGCTGGAACTGGGCGTGACCGACATCAAAGTGGTCGGCGACTGGCTCGGTGACGCTGACGCCGCCGTGGTGCAGAACCACCCGGGCGCACGCACGGTGATCCGCCGCGAAGCCATGGTCGAGCAGGGCGCGATGAACGTCAGTGATGTGCTCAAGCGTGTGCCGGGCGTACAGGTGCAGGACTCCAACGGCACCGGCGGCAGCGACATCGCGCTGAACGTCGGCGTGCGTGGCCTGACTTCGCGCCTCTCGCCACGCTCCACGGTGCTGATCGACGGCGTGCCGGCCGCGTTCGCGCCGTACGGCCAGCCGCAGCTGTCGATGGCGCCGATCTCCTCGGGCAACCTCGACAGTATCGACGTGGTACGCGGTGCCGGTTCCGTGCGTTACGGCCCGCAAAACGTCGGCGGGGTGATCAACTTCGTCACCCGCGCCATTCCGGAAAAAGCCACCGGGGAAATCGGCACCACCCTGGAGACCACCCGTTACGGCGGCTGGAAGCACATCGACACGGCGTTCCTCGGCGGCACCGCCGACAACGGCATGGGCGTGGCGCTGTTGTATTCCGGGGTCAATGGCAACGGTTACCGCGAGCGCAACAACGATAACGA
Organism: Pseudomonas sp. lyk4-TYG-107; assembly: GCF_030209055.1. NCBI lineage: Bacteria > Pseudomonadati > Pseudomonadota > Gammaproteobacteria > Pseudomonadales > Pseudomonadaceae > Pseudomonas > Pseudomonas sp. lyk4-TYG-107. The sequence continues at coordinate 22,073 of NZ_JARVST010000011.1, read as the reverse complement.
CATCGACGACGTGCTGCTCAAGACCCATTGGGCGCCGACCGATCAGGACGATTTCAGCCTCAACTTCCATTACTACGACGCCAGCGCCGACATGCCCGGCGGCCTGACGCAGAAGCAGTACGACGACAAACCGTATGATTCGGTGCGCGATTACGACAACTTCAGCGGTCGGCGCAAAGACGTGTCGTTCAAGTGGATTCGCCAGATCGACGAGCGTACTCAGGCAGAAATCCTTACCTATTACACCGACAGCTTCCGCGGCAGCACCATCGCCGCCCGCGACCAGAAAACCCTCAGCTCGTACCCGCGTTCCTACTACACCCTCGGTGTCGAACCGCGTGTGTCGCGGGTGTTTGACGTCGGCCCGACTACGCAAGAAGTCAGCGTCGGTTATCGCTACCTGAAAGAGGCGATGCACGAGCAGTCGAGCCGTCTGGCGCTGGTCAACAATCAGCCGGTGGTCACGCCGACGTCCGACGGCCATGTGTTCCAGGATCGCACCGGCGGCACCGAGGCTAACTCGGTGTATGTCGACAACAAGATCGACGTCGGCAACTGGACCATCACCCCGGGCATTCGCTTCGAACACATCAGCACCGACTGGCATGACCGCGCCGTGCTCGATACTTCGGGCAAACGCGTGCCGGAGAAAAACCGCAGCATCGAGAGCAACGAACCGCTGCCAGCGCTGAGCGTGATGTATCACCTGTCGGACGCGTGGAAACTGTTTGCCAACTACGAAACCTCGTTCGGCAGCCTGCAGTATTTCCAGCTCGGCCAGGGCGGCGCGGGCGACCAGACCGCCAACGGCCTGGAGCCGGAAAAAGCCAAGACCTACGAGATCGGTACGCGCTACAACGATGACGTGTGGGGCGGGGAAGTGACGCTGTTCTACATCGACTTCGATGACGAACTGCAATACATCAGCAACGATGTCGGCTGGACCAACCTCGGCGCGACCAAGCACCAGGGCATCGAAGCCTCGGTGCACTACGACATGGCGGCGCTTGATCCGCGTCTCGACGGTCTGACCGCCAACGCCGGTTTCACCTACACCCGTGCGACTTACGAAGGCGAGATTCCGGGCTTCAAGGGGCGTGATCTGCCGTTCTATTCGCGGCAGGTGGCGACTGTTGGCTTGCGCTATGACGTCAATCGCTGGACCTACAACATCGATGGTTTCGCCCAATCGAAACAACGCTCGCCGGGCACCGGGGTCAACGCCGATGGCAGCTTCAACGGCAATTACATCACCGAAGGCACGGCCGATGGGCAGTACGGTGACATCCCGGGTTACGTGACCTGGAACGTACGCGGCGGGTATGACTTCGGGCCGCAGGTGTCGAACCTGAAGCTCGGCGCCGGGGTGAAAAACGTCTTCGACAAGCAGTATTTCACCCGCTCCAGCGACAACAATTCGGGGATGTATGTGGGTGCGCCGCGGACGTTCTTTGTGCAGGCCAGTGTAGGTTTCTAAAGCGCTATTGTGGCTGAACCGGTTTCACACGGTTCAGCCACAAAAAGCCTGGAGCTATTGAGGGATCAGAAACTCGATGGTCGGTCCGGGATTCCCGGCCAGGTCTGCGCCTTTAAGGCAGACGTTCTGTCGGCCATTGGCAATGGAAACATGGAACACGCCTGTGGAGGGTGATACGCGTTGAAATCCCAGCCCGTCATTGCAATTGATGCTTCCGGGCTGGCCGTACTTGTATTGAAATCGGGCGGGATCCAGATCCGGTGAAACCGGAAATACTCTGATGTCGTATTCGTCGCCACCTACCCATTCGACCTTATAGGCAGGCTTCAGCGGTGCGGGCGCTTCCATCAACCAGCGCCAGTAGACGCTGGGTGTTCTCCCGGCCCATTGCTTGGGTACGTCCGTAGGCCGCTGTTGGCCAATCAGGCAGAGAAAGTACAAGCCTGAGCCGTCTTTAAGTTCATGACTCAATTGATTATCGGCGTCCGGTGCAGCCGTTCGCACTTGGCTATAGCCATCAAGGTTCTGACATTCGTCCAGAGTGCGCGTAAAGCGATAGCGGTAGTAAGGCGCGGTTGTGGTGAACGTTTGCAGCCATCGCCAAGGCACGACTTGTCCATGTTCGTCGCGCTCGAGCTTGATGTAATCGCTGTTTTGCGACGAACCAGGAAACGACCAGTTCTCGCCCAGCGAACAACCGTCCAGACGTGGATTGAAATGTCCCTTGGCGAAACAGGCGTCCAGCCCATCGGTTGTGGAGGCGTAATTGGTATTGTTGCGTTTGTTGACCTGTCCCGCCACGACTTCGCAGGGCGCGCCCTTGTCGCAGCGATTGCGGTCACTCCCGCGAGTGGTGGTGCCGAGCACACCCACAATTTCATTGCTGTAACGCGCAAGCAGTGGCGAGCCTGACAGCCCGCTGACAACATCGAGACAACGGTTGCTCAGTTGTCCGACCCAACGCCATGGGCCTTCAATAATCGCCGCCGAGTGTTCTTGTTTGCAGGCCATGCGCTGAATGAAACCGTTCATGGGCGCGCCGGTGATCAGAATATCGTCTTCGCTGACCAATGGGGTCCGCGCCAGTTTCAACGGCTGGATACCGTCTCTGATCAACTGTTCCAGAGGCTGTTCAAGCTCAATGATAGAGAGGTCTTGACCGCGTAGCGTGCTCCAGCCAATGCGACTGACCGTGTAGGAACGGCTTTGCGGTTGCGTGTCGAAAAAATAATTGAACGTCACCCGACCCTTTGCAGGTTGATTGACGATGATCTCGTTATTGCCTATCTCCGGATGTGTGCAGTGTCCGGAGGTCAGCACATAGGCGGGTTGCGATACTGCTCCGGGTTCTCGAGTGTCAATCAGCGTGCCGGAGCAGGTCATGCCGTCTTCAACTTCAACACGGCCAATGGCTTGCCAATGCGCATAGTTCCCGCCGGCATTGGCCAGGCGCTCAGCGGGCGCAAAATTGGCAGTGCCTTCACCCCAGTCGTATCGATTGACGGAGGCACATCCCTGGAGAATAGTGATTAGCGCAATAACTGATCCTGTTCCAATGTTCATGCCGGATTTCCTTTTCTCCTGAGCTGGAAATCAACCCTATGATTGGGGGCAGGGCTTGTCTACTGTCAAACCTGACAGGTACCGCGCCAATGTTCAGACTTTCAAGGTCTTGCCGCCGATGGCCACCGCCACCAACAACACCGCCATCAAGCCAAACGCAAAACTCAAACTGCTGGCATGCGCGACAAAACCGATCACCGCCGGCCCCGCCAGAATCCCTGCGTAACCCAGCGTGGTGATTGCCGGCACCGCGATGCTTTCCGGCATCACCGTCTGCTTGCCCACCGCCGTGTACAGCACCGGCACGATGTTCGAACAGCCTGCGCCGACCAGCGCATAACCCAGCAGCGCCGCTTCCCAGCTCGGGGCGAAGGTCGCCAGAAACAGGCCTGCCGCCGCCAATAACCCGCCGAACAGAATGATCCGCGTGGCACCGACACTGCGCACGATCCTGTCACCCAGCAGGCGTCCCGCCGTCATGGTCAGGGCAAATGCGGCGTAACCCAAGCCCGCATACGCCGTGTCGATCCCGCGTTCCTGTGCGAGGAACACCGCGCTCCAGTCGAGCGCCGCGCCTTCGGTGAGGAACACGATGAAACACATCCCGCCGATGAACAGCACGATGCCGTGGGGAATGGCGAATGCCGGGCCCGAGCTTTCACTGCCGTACGGCAGCATGTGCGGCACCGCTTTGACCAGCGCACCGATCAACACCGCCACCACCACCAGCATCGCCGCCAGCGGCGTCAACCCGAGACCGAGCAGGGCGCTGACACCGGCCGCGCCGACAATCCCGCCGAGGCTGAACAGGCCATGAAACCCCGACATCATGTGCTTGCCGCTGGCCCGTTCGACGATCACCGCTTGCAGGTTGACGGTCGAATCCACCGTGCCCAACCCGGCGCCGAACATGAACAGCGTGGCGATCAGCGCCGGTATCGACGACACCGTCGCCAGCAACGGCAGCGCCGCGCAAATCAGCAGGGTGCCGCCGGTGGCGACTTTGCGGCAGCCGAAGCGCGTGGCGAGAATCCCCGCCAAGGGCATCGCCAGAATCGAGCCGACTCCCAGGCACAGCAGCAACAGGCCCAACGTGCCTTCGTCGAGTCCGGCGCGGGCCTTGGCGTACGGCACCAGCGGCGCCCATGCGGCAATGCCGAGGCCAGCGATGAAAAAAGCGATGCGCGTCGACATCTGTTGCAGGCGTCCGGGGACGAAGGTGTCTTGGGGGTTGAGGCTGGTCATATCGATCCTTGGCAAAAAACGTCGCGTCCCCGAATGACAGTGATAGCGCGTCGAGGTTCGATCGCAGGTCTCGGGGGCGGTGCAGCCGACATCCTAACCTGTAGGGATGAGTCTGCTCGCGATAGTGGTGTGTCAGCCAAAGAATATAGTGACTGACACACCGCATTCGCGAGCAAGCCCGCTCCCACAGTGATCTGCGCATGACAGCAGATGTGTGAGCGCCCGCCATTTAATGTGGGAGCGGGCTTGCTCGCGAAGGCGGTGGCTCAGGCAATGAATAGGGCGCCTGATACTGCGCTATCGCGGGCAGGCTCACTCCTACAGGGGATCGCGGTTTACAGTAGGTGCTTCGACTAGGTGAGTGAGGCTAGTGATGACGCAGTTTTACGATGCACGGGGCAATATCTACGGGGTGGTTTCGCCTCAGGCACTTCGTGAGGCGGGGATCGATTTGCCTGTCGGTGCCGCGCAGTGTGCCTTGTCGAGACAGGCATGGAGTCAGGCAGCCATTGCGCTGTGCTGCGACTGGCCTGAGGGGCAGCGTCCGGCGGGGAGCAAATCCCATCGCAGCGATGGCCTGCTGATCGGCCCGTTTCAGTCGGCAGCGCCGTTCGACGTGCTGATCGTCAACACCGACGGCACCTTGGCCGAGCGCAGTGGCAACGGTCTGACGATCTTTTCCCAAGCGTTGCTTGAGCAGGGGCTGATGCGGGAAGAAGGCGCGTTGCTGAAGGTGCATCACGACAAGGGCGACGCCGTGGAAACTTCGGTGAAACCAGCTGCAGTCGAAGGCGTTCACGGCTTCTGGCTGGATCTCGGTCAACCGGGCTTCGGGCCTTCAGCGGTGACCGCCCGGAATGTTGAAAACCGCGAATTCAATGGTCATGAAGTGAGCCATGTAAAACCATTGGCGCAGCTCGATCCCGCGTGGCAGCACAGCCAGTTCGTGCGCATCGGCAATCCGCATTGCGTGACCTTGCTCACCGACGTTGCCGTGTTGCCGAGCAACTCACAAATGCGCGAATCGCCCTGGGCTGAAGGCCTGACCCGAATCGCCTACGCGATGCCGACCGGCGCCGGCCAGCCATGCCCGGCGGGCATCAATCTGCAATGGGCCGCGCTTGAGTCCGCGCAGCGCATCGTCGCCCGAGTATTCGAGCGTGGCGAAGGGCCGACGGCGTCTTCCGGCACCAGTGCCAGTGCGGTGGCGTGTGCCGCATGGGCGGTGGGTTGGGTGGCGAGCGGCGAAGTGCACGTCGTCATGCCGGGCGGGACGGCGCCGGTGTTGCTCGAAGAAGAGCAGGGCGAATTGGTGCGGGTCAGGTTGTTTGGTACGGCTCGATTGATCGACTGAAGCGGCAATCGCCTTCGCTGGCAAGCCAGCTCCCACAGGGTTATGTGGTGAACACAAATCACGCGTTCACTGCTGAATACTGTGGGAGCTGGCTTGCCAGCGATGAGGCCTTCAGCCTGACAAAAGTTTCAGATTTGTCCGCTGCTGAACGCCACCACCGGCATCTGCCGCTGCATCAGCACCTTGCCGCCACGAATCGAATACAGCGGCAGGCCCTGGCTGCGGATCACTTCGTAGTCGCTGTCCGCCGACAGAATCAGCAGGTTCGCCGGGCGCCCCTCTACCAGGCCATAACGCTCGCCCAGGTGCATGGCCTTGGCGCTGTTGTCGGTGACCAGGTCCAGCGCGTTCTGCAGGTTGCGGTAACCGAGCATGTGGCAGATGTGCAACCCGGCTTCCAGCACCCGCAGGATGTTGCCGTTGCCTAGCGGATACCAAGGATCGACGATCGAATCCTGGCCAAAACACACGTTCATCCCGGCTTCAAGCAATTCATTCACGCGCGTCACGCCACGGCGTTTCGGGAAGTTGTCGAAGCGCCCCTGCAGGTGAATGCTTTCGGTCGGGCACGAGACGAAACTGATCCCGGAATGCCCGAGCAGGCGGAACAGTTTGGCGCAGTAAGCGTTGTCGTAAGAACCCATTGCCGTGGTGTGGCTGGCGGTGACCCGCGCGCCCATGTCGCGGCTGCGCGCCTCTTCGGCGAGCACCTCAAGAAAGCGCGAGTGCGGGTCGTCGGTCTCGTCGCAATGCACATCGACCAGGCACCCGGTGCGCTCGGCCAGATCCATCAGAAACTTCACCGAACTGACGCCCTGATCACGGGTGTACTCGAAATGCGGAATGCCGCCGACCACATCGGCGCCCATGCGAATCGCTTCTTCCATCAGCTCGCGACCGTTGCGGAACGACTCGATGCCTTCCTGCGGGAACGCGACGATTTGCAGATTGATCAGGTGCCGGGATTCTTCGCGGACTTCGAGCATCGCCTTGAGCGCGGTGAGTTGCGGATCGGTGACGTCGACGTGGGTGCGCACGTGCTGGATGCCGTGTGCGGCCAGGGCCTGGATGGTCTTTTTCGCGCGGGTCTTGGTGTCTTCTTCGGTGATGGTGACTTTGCGCTCACCCCAGCACTCGATGCCCTCGAACAGCGTGCCGCTCATGTTCCAGCGCGGCTCGCCAGCGGTCAGCGTGGCGTCGAGGTGGATGTGCGGCTCGACGAAGGGCGGCACCACCAGATTGCCGCCGGCATCGAGGTCACCGGGGTTCAGGGTCGGGGCTTCGGTCTGGCGGCCGATGCTGCGGATCAGGCCGTCTTCCAGGTGCAATTCGTGCAAACCGTCCTGGTTGCGCAGTCGGGCGTTGATGATGTGCATCAGGCGAATCCTTCTTATAGGTCTGGTAGTGGCGCACTGGCGCGACGGGCGCCGAGCAGGCTGGTGACGATGACATACGTTAGCGCGGCGGCGGCAATCCCTACCAGCGGCGCGACCCACGGCGAGTGGAACGCAGTGAGCGTGCCGACCGCGTAAGCCCCCAGTCCCGGCCAGTTGAACGCCGGCAGCCGTGCGTCGGCCAGACGCGGATAGCGCCCGCGCCAGCGGAAGAAAAAGTCGGCCATGATCACCCCGCCAATCGGCGGAATCACCGTGCCCAGCAGAATCAGGTACGGCACCAGCATGTCGTACATGCCCAGCAGGGCGAGCAGGGTGCCGATTACCGCGCCGGCCAGGGTCACGGTTTTGCGTCGGCCGGTGCGCAGCAGGTTGCAGCCGGCGACGGCGAAGTTGTAGATGGTGTTGTCCTGGGTGCTCCAGATATTCAGTAGCAGCATGGCCATTGCGGCCATGGCGAAACCTTGCAGCAGCAACACTTCAACCACGTCGGGCTGCTGATAGACGATCGCGCCGTAGGCACCGATCAGCACCATCAAGCCATTGCCGATGAAAAATCCGATCAGGCTCGCCAGCACGGCAACCCGTGCCGAGCGCGAGAAGCGGGTCCAGTTGGTCGCCTGGGTCGCGCCGCTGACGAAGGTGCCGAACACCAGCGTGATCGCGGTCGACCAGTCCAGCGAACCCGTCGGCACCACGCTGAGCAAACCATCGAGGCCACCGACTTTTACCGTCGCGACCCACATCGACAGCATCAACAGCAACATCATCGCCGGCACCGCGATGTACGACAGGATCTCCAGGCCGCGATAACCGACATACGCCGTGGCGCAGAACACCAGGCCGAACAGCACCATCAAGCCGAGCACTGTGCCTTGCCCCAGATCGAAGTATTTGCCGAGGACCACGGCGGCGGTCGCAGTGCCCCAGGCGTACCAGCCGATCTGGGTGAAACCGAGGATCAGGTCGCTGAGCTTGCTGCCGACTTCGCCAAAACAGAAGCGCCCCATCAGCACGGAGTTAAGTCCGCTCTTGAAGGCGATATAACCGAGGCCCGCCGCATACAGACCGAGCAGCAGGTTACCGACGATGATCACCGCCAGCATCTCGCCAAAACTGAAGGTGACCCCAAGCTTGCCGCCGGCAAACATGGTTGCGGTGAAGAAGGTGAAACCCAGCAGCACCATGGCGGTCGAGGCCAGACCTTTTCGCGCGTGCATCGGGACTTCGCTGAGGGGGTAATCGTTGCCGGGATCGTTCTGCGTCATGGGGCGTTCCTTGCTGAAGAGGGGGGGGACGCGAAGCAGATTGCAGTGGTCGTGCCAAATCCGGTTGGCGCGGGTTATGTATAGACGAGGCGCATGGATTGGCGCGAAAGCGGTGCAACTGAATGCACCCGAGCACAATGTGGGAGCGAGCCTGCTCGCGAAGGCGGCGTGTCAGGCGACATTTGCAATGGCTGGTATTCCGCTTTCGCGAGCAGGCTCGCTCCCACAAGGGATGGGTGTTGGGTCAGAGGAATCTGAGCAGGGCGGCGACGATCGCTTCCGGGGCGTCCTCCTGGACCAGGTGGCCGGCGTTGGCGATTGGGTGAAATTGCGAACCGGGGATCATCTGGTGCAACGCCCGACCCCGCTCGATGGGAATCCACTGATCGGCTTCACCCCAGAGAATCTGCACCGGGCAGCGGATGCTCGGGTACAGCGGTTCGGCCTCGCGGGTGTAGCGCTCGTCCATCTGCGCGATCTGCCGATAGAACGCCGCTTGCCCCGGATCGCCGAGCCACGGTTGCACGTAGGGCGCCAGTTCAGCGTCGGGGATGTCGCGGTGAATCGCCCCGCGAATGTAAGTCGGGACGATCGCGCGCTGGATGTAATCGGGCAGGCCGCTGAACGCCGTTTCATGCTGGCGCACATGCTGCACGAACGGCGATCCCCATGGCGTCAGCGCCACCGGATCGATCAGCGTCAGGCTGCGGTAGTCCTTGCCATTGAGCAAATGCGTGCGCAACGCGGTGGCGCCGCCGAAGTCATGGGCGACCACGTCCGGGCGCTGGATGTTCCAGTGATCGAGCAACTGCGCGAGCAGTTGATTCTGCACCCCGAGGGAAACATCGGCATCCGGTTGTGCGGAGCGCCCGTAACCCAGCAGGTCGAAATAATGCACCCGGTGACTGGCAAAGAAATGCGGCGCGATGCGGTGCCACACATACGATGAAAACGGCGTGCCATGCACGAACACCAGTGGCGGGCCATCACCGCGCACGGCGTGGCGCACCGGATGCCCGTTGAAATCGAAGACCTGATCCAGCAACCAGTCCGTCATCGACCTGTCCTCTTGGCGGGGTTGAGCCAAAAAGCATAGGCATAAAAAAACAGCCGTGAAGGCTGTTCTCTATTTTCCTGACAAACACCGATCCTTTGTAGGAGTGAGCCTGCTCGCGATAGCGTCGGCACATCCGAAATCAATGTGTCTGACAAACCGCTATCGCGAGCAGGCTCACTCCTACAGGGGGATTTGTGTTGGATCACTCACCGCGATAGATGCAACCGCTGGTGCAGGTCTCGTGAATGCGGATCGCGCTGAGTTCCGGCAGCAGCGGCTTCATTTCATTCCAGATGAATTTGGCCAGGACTTCGCTGGTCGGGTTTTCCAGGCCAGGAATGTCATTCAGGTAGTTGTGATCCAGACGCTCGTACAGCGGCTTGAAAATCGCCTTGATCTCGGAGAAGTCGCGGATCCAGCCGGTGTGCGGATCGAGGTCGCCGCTCAGGTGAATCGCCACCTTGAACGAGTGACCGTGCAGGCGTCCGCACTTGTGGCCGTCCGGTACGTGCGGCAGGCGGTGGGCGGATTCGAAAGTAAATTCCTTGAAGATTTCCACAGTATTTTCGGCTCTGTTCAGGTGGCGTTCGCCGCAGCGATTCGGGCAGGCGGCGAGTTTACCAGCTTGTGTTTGGCGATGCGGGAAAACACTGACTAAAGGGTCAGCAAGCGCTCGGCGAGGCGACCATTGGCAGCCAGTTCAAGAAACTCGTCACCGAGACGGCGGCTTTCGTCCATCGCCGCGTGCCAGTATTTCTGCCGACTCGGCGCATCGCCCATGAAGCGCTTGAAGTCGTTACGGTCGGGCAGTTTGCCGTAGGGCAGGCGCGCCAGATATTCCTTCGATGGTGCCAGCAACAGCACGTCCTGCAAGCGCTCCACCGAGGCGCGGCGCCACGGCAGGGTCTTGTCGAACCAGCCCGGAATCACCCGGTCGGTGAAGTGCGGATAGAGCACGATGCCGTCGCCGCTGTAGGGCAGGTCGAGGTGATAGTCGAGCAGGCCGCCGTCGCGAAAGGTGCCGGCACCGGCGCCCGGCAGGTCACGTACGCCTTCCATGACCATCGGGATCGACCCCGAGGCCAGCAGCGCCTGCCGCAGGTTGCCGGCGTTGAGGGCGACGAAGCGCGACGGGAAGTCATTCAGCGCATTCACCGGCGGGGCGAGGCGTGGGTCGTGAATGATCAGGCGCTCAAAGTGCCGCGACAGCCGCGCGCGACCGCGCAGGTTATCGGCAATCACCGAGCCCAGCGCCATACCGAGGCGGCCGCGATGGTCATCGGCCAGGCGTCCGTGGCTTTTCACCACCATGATGTTCAGGCGGTAGTCGGCATTGTTGAGGATGCTGGCGTCGCGGCCGTCGAGCAGGTCATTGAGCATGCGCTGCGAGCTCGCGCTGATCTCGGCCATGGTCACGCCTTTGTTGAAGTTCTGCTCGGCATACAACTGGCCGAGGCGGCGAATGCCTTCGGCGGCATCCGGCAGGCAGGCGCTGGCGAAGCGCCAGGAGCCGACCGACGCACCGATCAGCGAGCGCTCACGCGGCGCGCTCGGCAGCCACTCACCGAACAACGCCAGGTCCAGCCCTTGAATCCCCAATGCCTTCGGCCCACCAGCCGCACCGGGCAGGGTGCCGACGTCAGCGGCGTTCAGGCCTTGGGCACGAATGCGCGCCATGGCCCGTGGGCCGGCCTTGAGGGTAAGGGCAGGGAACTTGATGTGGATGGCAGTCATACCGGTCTCGATCGTTAGCAAGCTTTGGATTATAGGCGCACTACTTGACCCTGTGGGAGCGGGCTTGCTCGCGAAAGCGGTGTGTCAGTCGCCATCATTATTGCTGACCAGCCGCCTTCGCGAGCAAGCCCGCTCCCACAGGGTTTTGCATGAATCTGCAAATGAGGTTGGTGTCAGGGGCAATGATGGCAATTCAGTTTCAGTTAAGTTCGCACCGCTATGGTGCCCACCGTAGCTGCACATAAAAACACGGAGACACCCATGAAAACCCTGACTGCCCTGTCCATTGCCTCGATCATCGGCCTGACCGCCAGCCTCGCCCACGCCCGCGATCTTGGCCCCGATGAAGCCCTGCGCCTGCGCGACGCTGGTACTATCGTCTCCTTCGAGAAGCTCAACGCCACGGCGCTGGCCAGACACCCGGGCTCGACCATCACCGAAACCGAGCTGGAAGAGGAGTACGGCAAGTACGTCTACCAGGTCGAAATGCGTGATCCGCAAGGGCTGGAGTGGGATCTGGAATTAGACGCGGTCACTGGGCAGGTTCTCAAGGATCATCAGGATACGTAATGAAGGTTAATGTTCGCGCCACCAGCCGCACGGCGTTGGCGCTTGTGATTGTTTGCTCGGCGGCGATGGCCCGCGACCTCGATCAGGACGAAGCGCTGAAGCTGCGTCAGCAGGGCGTGATCCTGCCGCTGGAGCAGGTGCTGCAACAGGCGCTGGATCGCTATCCGGGGGCCAAACTGCTGGAGGTCGAGCTGGAGGAAAAGCACGACGTCTATGTTTATGAAGTCGAGCTGCTGACGGTCGAGGGCGTGGCGCGCGAGCTGCATCTGAAAGCCGATACCGGCCAATTACTCAAAGACAAGGAAGATTGACCGATGCGTTTGCTTCTGGTGGAAGACCACGTGCCGCTCGCCGACGAACTGATCGCCGGCCTGCAGCGCCAAGGCTACGCGGTGGACTGGCTGGCGGACGGACGCGATGCGGTCTATCAGGGCAGCAGCGAGCCCTATGACCTGATCATTCTCGACCTCGGTCTGCCCGGCGTTCCCGGGCTGGAGGTGCTGGCGCAATGGCGTGCCGGTGGCCTGTCGACCCCGGTGCTGATCCTCACCGCCCGCGATTCCTGGGCCGAGCGCATCGAAGGCCTGAAGGCCGGCGCCGACGATTACCTGACCAAACCGTTTCATCCCGAAGAGCTGCATTTGCGGGTGCAGTCGTTGCTGCGTCGCTCCAAGGGCCAGGCCAATCAGCCGACGCTCAAGGCGGCCGGCCTGCATCTGGACGAAGGTCGCCAGTGCGTGATTCGCGACGGCAGCGAGATTCAGCTGACCGCCGCCGAATTCCGCTTGCTGCGCTATTTCATGCTGCACCCGGAACAGATCCTGTCGAAAACCCACCTCGCCGAGCACCTCTATGACGGCGAGACCGAGCGTGATTCCAACGTCCTCGAAGTTCACGTCAACCACCTGCGGCGCAAGCTGGGTAAAGCGGTGATCGAAACCCGCCGCGGCCAGGGTTACCTGTTCGGCGGACAAGCTTCGTGAGGTCGATCCAGCGCCGCTTGAGCCTGGGGTTGATCAGCGTGATGGTGATCGTCGGCCTGGTGCTGGCGCAAACCAGTCTGTGGTTGTTCGAAGTCGGGTTGCAGCGTTACCTCGAGGCCGGTCTGCGCAACGACAGCGAAAGCCTGCTGGTGGCACTGGTGCGTGGCCCGCAAGGTTTGCAACTGGATGAGCGGCATCTGTCGCCGGCCTATCAGCGACCGTTTTCCGGGCATTACTTCCGCATCGATTTTGCCGACAGCCACTGGCGCTCGCGTTCGCTGTGGGATCAGGATCTGCCGCTGCTGGAGCACCCGGGTTTGCACAGCAACCTGCAACTGGGGCCGGACGGTCAGCAGTTGCTGGTATTGCGCTCGGACTATCGACGTCTGGGGCAGTCGATCTCGATCAGCGTCGCCCAGGATTACACCCCGGTGCGCGAGAGTTTCCAGCGCATGCGCCAGATCGGCCTCGGGCTGGGCCTGGCCGGTTTGCTGCTGATTCTGCTGCTGCAACGGCTGACGGTGCGCCGCGCGTTGAAGCCGCTGGAGCGGGCGCGCGAGCAGATCGCCCAGTTGCAGCAGGGCCAGCGCTCGCAACTGGACGATCAGGTGCCGGTGGAGCTGGAGCCGCTGGTGGCGCAGATCAACCATTTGCTCGCGCACACCGAGGACAGCCTCAAGCGCTCGCGCAATGCGCTGGGCAATCTGGGACATGCGCTGAAGACGCCGTTGGCGGTGCTTTTGAGTCTGGCGTCGAGCGAAAAACTCGATGCCCACCCGGAGCTGCGCAAGATCCTCAAGGAACAGTTGGAGCAGGTGCAACAGCGGCTCAATCGCGAGCTTAATCGCGCGCGGTTGTCAGGTGATGCGCTGCCCGGCGCGCTGTTTGATTGTGACGCGGAACTGCCGGGATTGCTGGCAACGCTGAACATGATCCACGGCGAGCATCTGGCGTTGAGTTACGTCGCGCCGCCGGGGCTGCAACTGCCGTGGGATCGCGAGGACTTGCTGGAACTGCTCGGCAATTTGCTGGACAACGCCTGCAAATGGGCGGACGCCGAGGTGCGTCTGAGTGTGATCGAACGTACTGACGGTTACGCCCTGGGCGTTGAAGATGACGGGCCGGGAATTCCTGAAGAGCAACGCACTCAGGTGTTCAGTCGTGGCACGCGGCTCGATGAGCAGACCGACGGGCATGGTCTGGGGCTGGGGATTGTGCGCGATATTGTCGAGACGTGGGGCGGGTTGCTGGTATTGGGCGAGAGTGAGTGGGGCGGGCTGAAGGTGGTGATCGAGTTGCCTAAACGCTGATCTCCCCAACACCACCAATCCCCTGTGGGAGCGAGCCTGCTCGCGAATGCGCTGGATCAGACACATCATCGCTGACTGACATACCGCTTTCGCGAGCAGGCTCGCTCCCACATTGGGTTTGGCAATGGGCTGTCAGACCCGGAACTGATCCATCAGACTCTGCTGTTGATTCGCCAGGCTGTTCAGCGACTGGCTCACCCGCGCCGACTCATTGGCCTGTCCGGACAGCGATTCGGTCACGTCACGAATGGTCGCGACGTTGTTGTTGATCTCCTCGGCCACTGCGCTCTGTTCTTCCGCCGCGCTGGCGATCTGCAGGTTCATGTCGCTGATCACCGTCACTGCATCGCCGATCTGGCGCAGTGCGGTCACCGCTTGCCCGACCTGTTCGACACTGCCCTGCGCCTGACGATGGCTGTTGCCCATCGACCCCACCACATCCTGGGTACCGGTCTGCAATTGCTCGATGACCTGACGGGTTTCTTCCACCGACTCCTGCGTGCGGCGGGCAAGGTTGCGCACTTCGTCGGCGACCACGGCAAAACCACGCCCGGCTTCACCGGCACGCGCTGCTTCGATCGCCGCGTTGAGCGCCAACAGGTTGGTCTGTTCGGCGATGGCGCGGATGGTTTCCAGCACGGTGCCGATCTTCTCGCTGTTGGCAGCCAAGCCTTCGACCTGAACCATCGCCGCGCTCATGTCGGCGGCGAGGGTGTCGATACTCGCGGTAGTGCGGTCGATCACGGTCAGGCCCTGGCGGGTGGCGCGGTCGGCGTCCTTGGCCGCTTCGGCGGCTTGCGCGGCGCTGCGTGCGACGTCCTGCGCGGTGGCGCTCATTTCGTGGGAGGCGGTGGCGACCTGATCGACCTGACGGTATTGCTGCTCCATGCCGGCGCTGGTCTGGGTGGCGATGGCCGAGGACTGGTCGGCGGTGTTGCGCGCGTCCTGCACCGAGCGTTTCACTTCGGCGATGATCGGCTGCAACTTGTCGAGGAACTTGTTGAACCAGCCGGCCAGTTGACCGAGTTCATCTTTCTTGTCATACGCCAGACGGCGGGTCAGATCACCTTCACCACTGGCAATGTCTTCGAGCATGTGTGCCACGCCGAGGATCGGTTTGGTCACGCTGCGCGCCATCAGCCACACCAGCAGCAGGCCGACCAATGCCGCCAGCACGCCGAGGCTCAGCTCGATCAGGGTGCCGGAGTTGTTGCTCGCATCCAGTTGCTGCTTGAGCGCTTCGGCGCGGCTGACCAGCACCTTTTCCGGCACGTCGAGCAACACGCCCCACGACGGGCCGCCGGGGATCGGCTGGAACGGCGACAGCACTTTCAACTGGCCGTTGCTGTGCAGGCTGCTGACGCTGCTGCTGGCGGCGAGTTGACGCAGCAGTTCGGCGCCGTTGACGGTATCCACGGCATCCAGGCGCTTGCTCAGTTTGCTCGCATCCGGGCTGTAACCGGCGAGCAGGCCGGTGGGGCTGATGATGCTCACGGCGGTCTGGCCGTCGTAGAGTTTTTTGCTCGCGCCCTGGCTGATCGCCTGCAGGCTGTTGAGGTTGATGTCCACCGACAGCGAGGCGATGACTTTGCCGTTGACCATCAGCGGGAAGACGATGCTGGTCATCAGCACGTTCTGGCCGTCGATCACATAGAAGTACGGCTCGATCACGCACGGCTTGAGCGTGGTGCGCGGACAGGTGAACCAGGCGTTGGCCGCCTGACCGCTGGGGCCGGTGCTGGTGTCGACCATGTCGCTTTCCGGCAGGGCCATCGAGGTGACTTTGCCGGGAGTCGGCTGCGACCAGTACAGGGCGAAGCGGCCCTTGTCGTTGCTGCCCAGTTCGGCCTGACCGGCGAACAGTTCATCCTTGCCATCCAAGGCGTTGGCTTCGAACACCAGTGACAGACCGAGCAGGTCCGGGTTGGCCTGCAGCGCGGACTTGACCTGACGGGTCATGTCTTCGCGCAGGTCGAAGGCATCGAGGAAGCGCTTCTCGGCCTGCTCGCGCAGGAATAGCACCTGCCGCGAGAAGCCGTGGCCATATTGATAGGCGTCCATGAACTGCTGGCGAATCCCGGCAGCCTGCACCTCACCCTGCGACTCAATGCGCGCCTGGGCCGACTCGGTCAGCATCTCCATGCTCGAAGCCTTCACCAGCTCGGAGCTGTGCTCCATGCGATACAGCGAAAGACCCACCAGCAGGGTCACGATGCCCGCCAGGCACAGTCCGGCGAGCAGGGTGATTTTCCATTGAATGGAAAGTTGTCTGAGCGACATGGAGACGTCCTTATTCGATAAATATCTGAGACTTTGCACTGTAACGGCCGCGTTTCGGCTTTCTTTATTGTTCAAGCGCAATATGACCAATTGCCGCATGCTGGCGATCAGATACCTGTGGTGAGGGGATTTATCCCCGATGGGTGGCGAAGCCGCCCTCACAATTGTTCAGAGAAATTGCATAGTCAGGTTTGGCGACTGCTGCGCAGCCGATCGGGGATAAATCCCCTCGCCACACGGTTCTCCATTGCCCGTTACATTGATCTCCTTACCGCAGGGTTCTGCATTGCCAGTTACATTTCAGTTCAGCCGCTCGCTTTGACACCGCCGCCACTCTGCGGCACAGTGCGCGCCCTTCTAATAAGACCCTCTTTGCAAATCCGCCGGTGCTCCGTGGGCGGACTCATCCTGTCTGGCGGTGATGATTTCATCGCAGTGTTTTTGAGGTAGTGAAATGAATGCAGTGATTGCTGCGGTCGGCGTCATGCTGATCCTCAGCCTGTCCCGCGTGCATGTGGTGATCGCCCTGATCGTCGGTGCGCTGGTCGGTGGCCTGACCGGTGGTCTGGGCATCGACGCCACGCTCAAGGCGTTCAACAGCGGTCTGGGTGGCGGGGCGACGGTGGCGTTGTCCTACGCGTTGCTCGGCGCTTTCGCCGTGGCGATTGCCAAGTCCGGCCTGGCCCATGCGCTGGCCGACAAGGCCCTGGCGATGGTCGATCGTCAGCATTCGACCGGCGGCGGCAGCGTCAAGTGGCTGCTGATCGGCCTGCTGTGGGTGGTGGCTATTGCCTCGCAGAACATCCTGCCGATCCACATTGCCTTCATTCCGCTGCTGGTGCCGCCACTGTTATATGTGCTGACCAAGTTGCAGCTGGATCGCCGGCTGATCGCCTGCGTCATGACCTTCGGCCTGATCACCCCGTACATGGTGTTCCCGGTGGGTTTCGGCAACATCTTCCTCAACCAGATCCTGCTGGCCAACGTCAGCAAGGCCGGGGTCGATATCAGCCAGATCAACGTCATGCACGCCATGGCGATTCCGGCCCTGGGCATGGTCTTCGGCCTGTTGCTGGCGGTGTTTTTCAGCTATCGGAAAAAGCGTGTTTACGATCTGGAGAAAATCGAGCAGGTCGAGCAAGTCAGCGTCGCCTACAACCCGAAGACCATTGGCATTGCCGGTCTGGCGATTGCCGCCGCGTTCATCATTCAGTTGCTGCTGGATTCGATGATTATCGGCGCACTGGCCGGGTTCCTGATCTTCTCGGCCTCGGGCATCGTCAAGTGGCGTGAGACCGACGACCTGTTCACCGAAGGCATGAAGATGATGGCGATGATCGGCTTCATCATGATCTCCGCCTCGGGCTTCGCCGAAGTGCTCAAAGCCACCGGCGAAGTGCGCTCGCTGGTGGAAAGCGCGGCGGCGTGGATCGATCACAGCCAAGCAATCGGTGCGCTGTTGATGCTGCTGGTGGGCCTGATGGTGACCATCGGTATCGGCTCGTCGTTTTCCACGGTGCCGATTCTGGCGGCGATTTTCGTGCCGCTGTGCGTGCAACTGGGCTTCAGCCCGATGGCCATCGTGTGCATCGTCGGCACCGCCGGGGCATTGGGCGACACCGGCTCGCCGGCCTCGGACTCGACGCTGGGCCCGACCTCGGGTCTGAACGTCGATGGCCAGCATCACCACATCTGGGACACCGTGGTTCCGACCTTCCTGCACTACAACCTGCCGCTGCTGGCGTTCGGTTGGGTGGCGGCGATGGTCCTCTGACACCCTGAGAACTGTGGGAGCTGGCTTGCCAGCGAAGGCGTCGGCACATTCAATATTTATGTGGCTGACACACCGCCATCGCGGGCAAGCCCGCTCCCACAGGGAGATACAGTGTCTGCAGACTCAACTTTTGCTTTTGCGTGCCGTTAACGCCTTTAACCACGCCAATAAAACCAAAAGAGTGAGCCCCCCCAATGCGCTTGAGTCTCAAGGCCAAAGTCCTGTCCCTTGCCGTCCTGCCGGTGCTGCTCTTCGCGCTGGTCATCAGCCTGACCACGCTGTTTATCCTCCAGCAACAGGCGCACACCGAGGTCGAGCAGACCCGCGAGCGCCTGCTCGCCGACGCCAAGGCCACGCTGCAAAGTTACGTCGCCGTGGCCATGACCACGATCAAACCGCTGTACGACGCAGCCGCCCCCGGTGACAACGCGGCGCGGGCGCAGGCGATCAAGTTGCTCTCGGGCATCCGCTACGGCAAGGACGGCTACTTCTTCGGCTACGACTCCGAGACCGTGCGCCTGTTCAAGGCCAACGATCCTGAAGGCGTGGGCAAAAGCTTCAAGGACAACCGTGACCCCAACGGCGTCTACGTCAACCTCGGCCTGGTGAAAGTGGCGAAGGACGGCACCCACTATCTGCAATACAGCTCGCCGCTGCCGGGCAATGCCAACGTGCTGGTGCCGAAACTCGGCTACACCGAGTACCTGGCGAAGTGGGACATGGCGGTCGGTACCTCGGTCAACCTCGACGGCATTGAAGCGCAAGTGGCAGTGGTCGAGGCGCAAGTGCAGGAGCGCATGCAAGGCGTGATCCTCAGTATCGTCGGCGTGGCGGTGCTGGTGCTGTTGGTGATTGCCATCGCGGGGATGCTGTTGGCCAACACCATTCTGCGGCCGTTGAACCTGATGAAAGCCAACCTCGACGACATCGCGGCGGGCGAGGGCGATCTCACCCGCCGGTTGAACATCACCAGCCAGGACGAACTGGGCGAACTGGCCGGCTCGTTCAACCGCTTCGTCGACAAGATCCACGGTCTGGTGCGGCAGATCACCGAGATGACCACGCAACTCACCGGCCTGGTGACCCAGGTTTCCGATCAGGCTCAGCGTTCCGATCAGGCGATGGAGCGTCAGCGCCACGAGACCGATCAGGTCGCTACGGCGATCAACCAGATGTCCGCCGCCGCCCAGGAAGTTGCCAAGAGCGCGCAGAACGCCGCGGTCGCCGCGCAGCAGACCGATGAAGAAGGGCAGAGCGCCAAACGCGTGGTGGCCGGCAGCATCAAACAGATTCATGCGCTGGTGGATGACATTCGCAGCAGCGGCGTGTCGCTCGACAGCCTGCAGCAGGACGTGTCGTCGATTGTCGGCGTGCTCGGGGTGATTCGTTCGATTGCCGAGCAGACCAATCTGCTGGCACTGAACGCGGCGATTGAAGCGGCGCGCGCCGGGGAGGCCGGGCGCGGTTTTGCGGTGGTGGCGGACGAAGTGCGGGCACTGGCCAGCCGCACGCAGATCAGCACCCAGGAAATTCAGGGCATGATCGATCGCCTGCAAGCGGGTACGCAGTCGGCGGTCGAGGCGATGCGCCGTTCCAGTGAAGCGGGCGATGGCACTTCGGCGCAGGCCAATCAGGCCGGGGCGTCGCTGGATGCCATGGCTGACCTGATCGCGACGATCAACTCGATGAACGCGCAGATCGCCAGTGCTGCCGAGGAACAAACGGCAGTGGCCGAAGAGATCAACCGCAGCGTGCATCAGATCGCGGTGGCGGTGGACAGCGTGGCGGACGAGACGCAACTGGGGGCGCAGACTTCGCGCAGTCTGGCAGAGCTTGGGCAGCGGTTGGGCAAGCTGGTGGGCCAGTTCCGCATTTAAAAAGTCTGTAAAACCTCATTGTGGGAGCGGGCTTGCTCGCGAAGGCGTCATGTCAGTCAGTATTCTTGTATCTGACACACCGCCTTCGCGAGCAAGCCCGCTCCCACATTGGGTTTCGTGTAGGGCTTAGGGTCTGTCCCAGTACGGGATTTCGCCAAAGCACTCGATGAAGAAATCAATCACCGTCCGCACCTTCACCGACAACCTTCGACTCCCCGGCCACAGCACTGCGATCTGCTGCGGCTCCAGGCTGTTCGACACCTGATATTCGCCCAGCACTGGCACCAGCGTGCCTTCGCGCACCGCCTCACCAATCAGCCAGGACGGAAACATCACCAACCCCAGGCCTTGCTCGGCGGCCTGGGTGAGGGTGTCGGCGTGGTTGCCAGTGATCGGGCCTTTGACCGAGTAAGGCGTCCAGTCGCCCTGATCCTTACGGAAAAACCAGCGTTGCTGACCGGTCGCACCTTTGTAGGCCAGGCACTGGTGTTGCGCGAGTTCGTCGGGATGCTGCGGCGTGCCGTGACGTTTCAGGTAAGCCGGGCTGGCCGCGACCTGAAAGCGGTGCGGCGCGAGAATCCGCGCCTGCATGCTCGAGTCGTGCATCGGGCCGATGCGAAACAGCAGGTCGGCGCCTTCCTGCAACGGGTCGACGTAATGGTCAGTCTGCTGGATGTCCAGTTGCAGCTTTGGATAGCGCGCGCACAACTGACCGAGCCACGGCGTCAGATGACGTTGGCCGAACACCACCGGTGCGTTGATCCGCACCAGTCCGGTGGGTTCGCTTTGCTGCTCCTGCAACTCCTGCTCGGCTTCCTCCAGTTGCACCAGCACCAGCCGCGCATGGTGGCCGAGCATGCGCCCGGCTTCGGTCGGGGTGACAGCGCGGGTGTGGCGGTAGAGCAATTGCTGGTTCAGCGCCTGCTCCATCAACTGGATCTGCCGCGAGATCGAAGAGGGCGCCACGCCCTCGCGCCGGGCGACTTCGGAAAAACTGCCGTGGTCGAGCACCGCCACAAACAGCCTCAGCGCCTTGAATCCCAGTTCGTTCAGCCCGTGCATGGATCTTCCTGCTGTGCGAGTTGCGCAAAAGTGTTGTCCGGATGCTCCCATTTATCGCACAGCTACGCCAGCCGATAATCCGCGCCATCGTTTACTTGCGTGGGTTTTGGATGATGCAGACATTGGATGAAGTGAGTGTGCCGGCGCCGGCGCCCCGGTCGTGGTTGCGCCTGTTGTTGCTGCCGCTGGTGATTCTGGCCGGCATGGGCCTGTCGGTGGAGGCCGGGTTACTGGGGCCGCTGGGGGAGCAGGTCGGGCATCTGTGGGCGACCTTGAGCATCTTCGGCGTGGGTTCGGCGATTCTGTTTTTGCTGCTGTTGTTCGCCGGCCCGCAGAAAGGCCCGGCGCTGACCGATCTGCCGCGCTGGCAATTGATCGGCGGCTTTCTCGGGCCGATGTACGTGGTGGTGCTGACCCTGGCGACGCCGCATATCGGCATCGCGATGACGATGATCGCGATTTTGTCCGGGCAGGTCGGCAAGAGTGTGCTGATCGACCATTTCGGCTGGTTCGGCGCGACGCGCAAGAAGGTCAATGCCGAGCGGTGGCTGGCGTTGGGGTTGATAGTGGTGGCATTGGTTCTGATTGCGCGGGGTTGAGAATATGAGTCTGGTTATTTTGTTGGCAGTGGTGGTGTTGGCTGGCGCGGTGTTGAGTGTGCAGGCGGCGATCAATGGGCGCCTCGGTGAAAGCGTCGGGGTATTGCGCAGCAGTTTGCTGACGTTTTTCGTCGGGGCTGTGGTCACCGGATTGTTGATTGTGTTTTTTGAACCGGCGCATGCGGTGAGTTTGCTCGATGTGCCGAAGTGGCAGGTCTGCGGGGCGTTGTTCGGCGTGGTTTACATGATGGTCATGGTTGGCGCGGTGCCTGTTGTGGGGACTGCGGTGGCGACTGTTGCGGTGATTGTCGGGCAACTGGGGATGGGGATGTTGATCGACAATTTTGGCTGGCTGGGGAATCCGGCGATCGAGCTTTCGTCCTCGCGGGTGTTGGCGATGGTGTGTCTGGGGTTGGCTTTGGTCTTTATGTATCGGAGCAGTGTTCGCGGTTCTGATTGAGTTTTGGGTGTATATCCGTTGCTGCGGTTATGGCTGCTTAGGGTTCCGCCCTTACGGCGGGTCACT
>NZ_JARVST010000005.1:0-72071 GCF_030209055.1 Pseudomonas sp. lyk4-TYG-107 | reverse complement strand
ATGCGGAAAGCGGGCTGCATTACAACCGGCATCGGTATTACGACCCGAGGTTGGGCAGGTATCTGACGCCGGATCCGGTGAAGTTGGCTGGAGGACTAAACCAATACCAGTACGTGCCGAATCCGACGGGTTGGGTGGATCCGTTGGGGTTGAATTCCAATTGTCCGCCGCCGAATAAGCCTGGGTGTGAAGTACCGGGTGGGATTGTTGGGGCTAAGGTTGATGAGGGTGAACCGCAGGTACCAAATCTAACTCATGGCGTAGACCCAAAAACATTGAAACGAACACATGCGCTCATGGGGAAAACCTCAACTAGGCTAGTCGAGAAAATGAGGATAGAAATGGGAGATATTGGGTTTAACCGCGAGTTTCCTATAGATGTCGCTGAGCACCACGGAAACCTTTACATTTTAGATGGCCATCATAGAGCTTCGGCTGCACGACAAACCTCTACCGAAGTAACGATCCAGCTAATAACCAACATCGAAGATCACCACGGCAACCTAAACACTATTGAAGAAGTGCTAGAGTCAGCGGCTAACGTCGGTAATGACAGATTGGAGCATCGCAGAAGAAGATGAATAAAAAAGACAAAAACCTTGAAGACCTCATTAACGACTTTCTTTCTAAGGTTGATAGTGCGACGTTGCTGCTCGAGAAAAGATTTGGTACCAGAAATATCCTGAGGCTTTGGCGCAGCAATCAAATACAACGGTGCGGTAACATAACTGACAACACCCAATACGAGCTTCATGGAGTTGGATGCATCGTTCACTTCACTACAGAATCAGTGAATTTCGATTACGGTTCAAACAGTAGAATCGACGGTTTTGATGTTTGGCGCCTTTACATTTATGCCAGTGACAGGCCATCCAAATATAAAAAATACTGCGACAAAAAAACAGTTGAAAAGGAGTTTAAAGAGTACATCGCATCAGGCCGAATAAAAAAAATGTCGGCATCAGATAATCTTTACATACTCATCAACCCTGATTTAACTGCCAAATAACAAAATATTTTGTCGGTTTGCTTTCGTCCGCCTTGACGATTGTTTAACAAGCTTGACCTCGAGAACAAACCAATCCGAATCAAAGGGCCTGAAGTACAGGCCCCGGATATTTAAATTCAGTGCGCCGCCACGCTCGACTTTCAAGACAACTTATTGCTCATCCTCATCCTCTTCATACTCCTCATCCAAAGCCTCATCCGCATCATTCAACGGCACCGTCGCATCATCCATCAGCGACCCCGGATCCTCGTTCCCCGGATCATTGATAAACGGCAGACCACTCGGGCCTTTTTCTTCCTTGCCTTCGGTTTCGGGCGTCATGGCAAACCTCTACGTCTGGTGGGTTGTATAGCGTTCGAAAAGCCTTACAGCCAATCGTTCCAGTGTCCGACCGCCAGAAACGAAAAACCCGGCGCCAGGCCGGGTTTGTTTTCGAATATTCAATCAGTGATGGCGGTTTTTGTGTTTGTACTTGTTGTGCTTGTGACCACCACCGGAATGAGCTCTGCCACCGTCGTCACCCAGGTTGTTGCCCACCGCACCACCCGCTGCGCCGCCCAAACCGGCACCAATGGCCGAACCAGTGGAGCCGCCCAGGCTGTTGCCGACCACTGAGCCGCCGGCAGCGCCGAGACCACCGCCAATGGCGGCTTCGGTGCGATTGTGTTTATTCGCCCCGACCGCGCTGCCCGCCGCGCCACCGACACCTGCGCCAACCGCGGCACCGGTGCTGCCACCTAGCTGGCCACCGACCACGTTACCGAGGACACCGCCCAAACCGCCACCTACGGCGGCGCTGCCATCTCCGGCGGCCATCGCACCTTGAGCGATGAATAATCCGAAAAACAGTGCAGACAATGACAAGCGCATTTGAACCTCACAGTTCCCGAATCGGGAGGGTATGCCCATAGGGCCTATGTCAGATTGGAGACATTTTTCGAGAAAACGTTCAGCCATGAAAAAACCCGACATCGAGCCGGGCTTTTTCTGACAAACGTTCGCTATCAGTGACGCTTGTGACCTTTGGACAGGTTGGCGCCGACGGCACCACCGGCAGCGCCACCCAGACCGGCGCCAATGGTCGCGCCATTTCGGCCACCCAGGCTGTTGCCGATCACCGAACCACCGGCCGCGCCAACACCACCGCCGATAGCCGCTTTGGTGCGGCTGCCCTTGCCGGCTGCCATCGCACTGCCGGCCGCGCCTGCAACACCGGCACCAATCGCTGCGCCCGTGCTGCCGCCCATCTTCTGGCCGACCACGTTACCCAGCGCGCCACCCAGACCGCCGCCGAGTGCTGCAGTACCCTCACCGGCGACCGCACCTTGAGCAACCAGAAGCCCCAGAACCAGAGCAGGCAATGTTAGACGCATGACGAAAACCTCAAAAATAGGGAGATCAAAAGGGGCCGAGATTGAAAGCTGCCGACGCGCTGAAGTCCAGACAAATCAGCTGCCGCCGCGCACTTGGCGCCGATTGGACAGCGATTTCGCCAAAGGTTTTATCGCAGGCAAAAAAAAGCCCGCTGGGGAGACGGGCTGGAGACTTGCTTTCTAACGGATGGCTTCACCCTACGACCGTGGACGTGAAAAGTTTGTGAAAAACACCAAACCGGGCCAAGAGTTTGTAGGAGATTTCCTTTTCATAAACAGCAGGCATAAAAAACCCCGTTCATAGACGGGGTCGTTCGGTCTCACTTTATTTTCTTGAGCGGGCCGAGACCTTTGGAAGGAATTTGGCTTTCGGCCCCTTGGGTGCCGTGGACTTGATCTTGCCGGTCTGCACCGGATCCTCGCCAAAGCCCGATTGGTACTCCGTCTGGCCGCAACGGACACAGTTGTTGAATGAAAATTCGGCTCCATCGTCTTCGATATACGGATCAGTCATAGCCTCTCCCCTTTGCGATAGATCGACACCGGCAAAGCCCTTTTGCCTGAAAAAATATCGACCTCCAAGGCTTTTGAGACTAGCCGGTCATTACCGGACTTGTGGTTCAGTTCGACCGATGCCCGACGAATGGCCTACACCTGCTCAACATCCGAACCAACCGTTGATCTCACAACGCTAAAGATTCCCGCCCACAGGCCGTTGCCCTTTTTCATACAAATGAATCTCAAGGAGAGAACATGAAAATCAACGGATTCCCGGAAATGCCGGTCGTAAAACTCACGGACGAACAAATCGCTGCCGGCAAAGCCGCCGGTGAAAAATTCAAGGAAAAGCTCGCATCAGGCGACATCACCATCACCTACCCGGACAAACCGGTTCTGACTCCCGGCGTTATCTACCACCCGAGTCAGCCGGCCGATCCGACGCCCTCCACCGGCACCCCGCCGATGGTCGCAGTCGATACGCCCCTGACCTATGACGCCCACGGGCTTGTCATCCTCAAGCCACAGGGCTGATCGAAAGCAGAAAAGCAAAAAGCCCATTCATCATCTGAATGGGCTCGCTTGAACACCGCGACTGCATCAACGCAACTTGACCGCCGTACCCGTCGCGAACACCACAACCATGCCACCCTTGCCCGCCGGCATGCTGATCTCGAAATCCAGCCCGACCACCGCATCCGCCTGCAACGCCCGCGCCCGTTCCTTGATCTCGTCCGTCGCCTGAACCCGCGCCTCTTTCAACGCACGCTCCAGCGTCTGCGAGCGCCCACCGAAAAAATCGCGCATGCCGGCAAACATGTCACGGATCACGTTGACGCCCTGCACCGACTCCGCGCTGACAATGTCCAGGTACGCGGTGATCTGTCGGCCTTCGATGGCGTGGGTGGTGGAGATGATCATGGGAACAGTCCTTTTTTCTACGGATAAAGCGGGGATTGTAATGCGCTATGGCAAATCAGGCTGAGCACTTGCACGCATGACAGGCGTAGCGGATTAAAATCCAGACGCCAGAAACCACAAAACCCCTGATCTCTTTCGAAATCAGGGGTTTTGCGTATTGAATGTGGCGGTGAAGGAGAGATTCGAACTCTCGATACAGTTTCCTGTATACACACTTTCCAGGCGTGCTCCTTAAGCCACTCGGACACTTCACCGTATCTCTTCAAACATGTTCTGTCTGTCGAGGCGCGCTAATGTAGTCGAAAGCTTTTCTGATGGCAAACTTTTTTTCAGAATTTTCATGCGGTTAAGACAAAAAGGCGTTTCGCCCCACCTTGGACGATGGCAAACCGGCCAATCTCTGGTGACGGCCACCCTTCTATATAGAAGCAGAACGGTGTGCTACGCCGCGCGCGGCCGGAAACGGTGACCGGCGAGTCAGTCACAGTGCTTTACCTGGCCTACGGCGGTGGGTAACGTCTGCCCATCTTTCTTACAAGGAATAGCGTCATGAGTGAGTTGATTGCCTACCACCTCGAAGACGGTATCGCGACCCTGACCTTGAACAACGGCAAGGTCAATGCCATTTCCCCGGACGTGATTGCGGCGTTCAACGCGGCGCTGGATCAGGCGAAGACTGATCGTGCCATCGTGATCATTACCGGTCAGCCGGGGATTCTGTCTGGCGGCTATGACTTGAAGGTGATGACCGCCGGGCCTAAAGAAGCCGTGGCGCTGGTGACTGCGGGTTCGACACTCGCCCGTCGCCTGCTGTCCCACCCGTTTCCGGTGATCGTTGCCTGCCCAGGCCACGCCGTGGCCAAAGGTGCATTCCTGCTGCTGTCCGCCGACTACCGCATCGGTGTCGACGGCCCGTTCAGCATCGGTCTGAACGAAGTGCAAATCGGCATGACCATGCACCACGCCGGCATCGAGCTGGCGCGTGATCGTCTGCGTCGTTCGGCGTTCCACCGTTCGGTGATCAACGGCGAGATGTTTGATCCGAAAAGCGCGGTGGATGCCGGTTTCCTCGACAAGGTGGTGGCTGCCGAAGAGCTGCAAGGCGCAGCCCTGGCCGCGGCGCGTCAGTTGAAGAAGATCAACATGAACGCGCACAAGAACACCAAGCTCAAAGTGCGCAAGGCGCTGCTCGAAGCCCTCGACAACGCGATCATCCAGGATCAGGAACATCTGGGCTAAGCCCGTGCTTCCCGAGCCAAAGAAAAGCCCGACTGTCGTGTCGGGCTTTTTCTTGCGCGTTCGGTTGATCATCCGCCGACAGCTCTAGGACACGTCTGACGATCAACTTGGAAACATGCGCTTAAACATCGCCTATCTCCGGACTCTATAGCAGCAATTGCCGAAAACAGTGCACATCCGTACACTGCGCCACCTTTTGTCCCGGTGGGGCCTGAAAATGCTGTTTGTGTTTCGTATGTTATTGATGGGCCTGCACTTTATTCTGGCCGGCGTGTTGGGGGTGATCCTCGGGATGTGCCGGCCGTTCAATCCGGACAACAGCCGACTGTGCGCCCGCCTCTACGCGCTTCCGGCCATGTGCATTCTGCGCTTGCGGGTAAAAGCCGACGTCGGCCCGTTGATGAACAAGCCAGACAGTTGCGTGATTGTCGCCAACCATCAGTCCAACTACGACCTGTTCGTGTTCGGCAACGTGGTGCCCCGGCGGACCGTTTGCATCGGCAAGAAAAGCCTGAAATGGGTGCCGCTGTTCGGGCAACTGTTCTGGCTCGCGGGCAACGTGTTGATCGATCGCGGGAACGCGCACAAGGCGCGCAAGTCGATGCTCACCACCACCCACACCCTGCAACACGAAGACACGTCGATCTGGGTATTCCCGGAGGGCACGCGCAACCTCGGTGAAGAACTGCTGCCGTTCAAGAAAGGCGCGTTCCAGATGGCGATCGCCGCCGGTGTGCCGATCGTGCCGGTGTGCGTCAGCAGCTACATCAAGCACATGCGCCTGAACCGCTGGCGCAGCGGGAACATTCTCATACGCTCGCTGCCGGCGATTCCTACAGCCGGGCTGACCATGGATGACATGCCCATGCTTATGTCCCAGTGCCGCGAGCAGATGCGCGAATGCATCGCCGCGATGGATCAGCAGCTGCGAGCTGCGTGAAAAAAACCCGCCTTGTGCGGGTTTTCTTTTGCCGGGTGAACTGTACAGATTTCACTGACTCTCAAGCAGCGACACAGCTAAGCTGAAGCCTTGTATTCCCTGCCATCTGCCAAGAAGAAGTGAACCACTACCATGGGTCGAGTTGTTGCTGCTGCGGTTTACAGCGCCGGTAAGAAAGTCACCAATATCACGCTTGACGAAGGCGCCGCCTGGGCCGCAAAAACCGGACATTTTGTCTGGATCGGCCTGGAAGAGCCGGACGCTCAGGAGCTAGCCAATCTGCAGCGCCAGTTCAACCTGCACGAACTGGCCATCGAAGACGCCCTGGAAAAACACAGCCGGCCGAAGCTGGAAACCTTTGGTGACGCCTTGTTTATCGTCACCTACTCGCCGATCCGCGAACATGGGATCTTGCAGTTCATCGAAACGCACATCTTCGCCGGCAAGGGCTACATCATCACCGCCCGCAACGGTCACTCGGCGTCCTACGCGCATGTCCGCCAACGCTGTGAGGCGCGGCCGCTGCTGCTGGAGCACGGTGAAGATTTCGTCCTGTATGCGCTGCTGGATTTCGTCATAGAAAACTACCAACCGGTGGGCGAAGCGATTCATGCCGAGATCGATGAACTGGAGCGCAACGTGCTGTGCAGTGCGTTGAACGAGCATGACATTCAGAAACTCCACGGCCTGCGCCGCGATGTGTTGCGCCTGCGCCGCTATGCAGCGCCGATGGTGGAGATTGGCGAGGAGCTGCAGAAGCTGAGCTTCCCGTTCATCGACAAGAACATGCGCCCGTACTTCCGCGATGTGCAGATTCACGTCACGCGGCAGATGGAAGACCTGACCACGCTGGCGGATATCGCCAGCCAGACCATCGAGATCGGCGTGCTGCTCGAGGCGTCACGGCAGAGCGTGGTGCAACGCAAGTTTGCCGCGTGGGCGGCGATTCTGGCATTCCCGACGGCGGTAGCTGGGATTTACGGGATGAACTTCCAGAACATGCCGGAGCTGAGCTGGCACTACGGCTATTTCGCTGTGTTGGGGTTTATTACGGTGGGGTGTGTAAGTTTGTGGGCGAGTTTCAAGAGGTCGGGGTGGTTATAGGGAAGCAAAAGCAAAAGATCGCAGCCTGCGGCAGCTCCTACAGGGTGTACGCCATCCCAATGTAGGAGCTGCCGCAGGCTGCGATCTTTTGATCTGCTATTAAGCAGCTTCTGGCTTGTGCGCCACAAAGCGCATCATCCACTCTGCCACCGTGGTGCCATGGTGCTCCTGCTCGAGGCTGGCCACGCCTTTCGAGTAGATCTGCGAACCCAGCGCTTCCTGGCGCAGATCCAAGAGCGCCCGCGAATAGTCGTGAATGAATTCCGGGTGCCCCTGGAAGCACAGCACCTGATCGTTGATGTGGTACGCGGCAAACGGGCAGAAATCGCTGGAAGCGATGACCGTGGCGTTTTCCGGCAGCGCAGTGACCTGATCCTGGTGACTGATCAGCAGCGTCAGCTCTTCTCGCACCGGGCTCATCCACGGCGCCTTGGCCGCCAGTTTGTAGTTGTGGGTGCCGACGCCCCAGCCTTGACTGGCGCGCTCGCTCTTGCCACCGAGCAGCAGCGCCAGCAATTGATGGCCGAAGCACACGCCGAGCAGCTTGTCGCCACGCTCGTAGCGGGTCAGCAGGTATTGCTTGAGGGTCTGGATCCACGGGTCGGTGCCGAACGAATCGGCCTTGCTGCCGGTGATCAGGTACGCATCGAAGGTCAGGTCGTCGCTGGGGTATTCGCCCTGCATCACGTTGTACACGGTGAACTCGGCGGCAATCGGTTGCTGCGAGAACAGGCGCTGAAACATCTGCCCGTAACCCTGATATTGATCGACCAGTTCCGGACGCAGGATGTCGGTTTCCAGAATGCAGATGCGTAGCGACATAAAAAATACCTGACACGTGATGGGAATAATGAACACCCCAGAGCCTGCCTTGAAACACCCCGGCAAGGCAAGCCCCGCAGCGTTCAGCCGATCACTTAAAACAGCTCGCCTTTCGCGGCTTTTTCCAGAAGCAGGGCCGGTGGCGCAAAGCGCTCGCCGTACTGCTCGGCCAGATACTGCGCGCGTGCGACGAAGTCCTGCACCCCGTACTGATTAATGAACTGCAAGGTGCCGCCGGTCCACGGCGCAAAGCCGATGCCGAAGATCGAGCCGACGTTGGCGTCCGCCGTCGAGGTGAGCACGCCCTCCTCCACGCAGCGCACGGTTTCCAGGGCCTGCACGAACAGCAGACGATCACGCACATCCTTCGGCGAAATCTGCCCGTCGGCCTTCTCGAAGCGCGTCCTCAACTCCGGCCACAGATGTTTCTGACCACCCGCCGGGTAATCGTAGAAACCACCGCCAGCGGCTTTGCCCGGGCGCTTGTATTCGTTGAGCAGCAAGTCAATCACAGCGAACGCCGGATGATCTGTCAGCGGCTTCCCTTCCGCTTGCAGGTCTTTGGCCGTTTGCTGACGGATATGGCTCATCAGGCTGAGGGAAACTTCGTCGGAGATCGCCAGCGGCCCGACCGGCATCCCGGCCTTGCGCGCTTCGGTCTCGATCATCGGCGCGCTCACGCCCTCGCCGAGCATGGCGATGCCTTCATTGGTGAAGGTGCCAAACACCCGCGAGGTAAAGAAGCCGCGACTGTCATTGACCACGATCGGGGTTTTCTTGATTTGCAGGACGAAGTCGAAACCGCGCGCCAGGGTTTCAGCACTGGTCTGCGCACCTTTGATGATTTCCACCAACGGCATTTTGTCCACCGGGCTGAAGAAGTGCAGACCGATGAACTTGCTCTGATCGGGTACTGCGGTCGCCAGCCCGGTGATCGGCAAGGTCGAAGTGTTGGAGGCAATCACCGCGTCAGCACCGACAATCTTTTGCGCTGCCGACGAGACCTTGGCCTTGAGTTCGCGATCCTCGAACACCGCCTCGATGATCAGATCACAACCCGCCAGATCCGCATCATTTTCAGTGATGTGAATCCGCGCCAGCACCGCTTCGCGCTTTTCGGCCGTCATCTGGCCACGGGCGACTTTCTTGTCCAGCAGCGCCGCCGAATGGGCCTTGCCCTTCTCGGCCGCCGCCAGGTTGATATCCTTGAGCACCACATCGATACCAGCCGAGGCACTGACGAAGGCGATCCCGGCGCCCATCATGCCCGCACCGAGCACACCGACCTTGCGCGTGACATATGGCGCAAAACCCTGCGGCCGCGAACTGCCGGCGTTGATCTCGTTGAGCTGGAACCAGAAGGTGCCGATCAGGTTTTTCGAGATCTGCCCGGTGGTCAGTTCGGTGAAGTAACGGGTTTCGATCAGGTGCGCGGTATCAAAATCGACCTGCGCGCCTTCCACCGCCGCACACAGAATCTTCTCTGGCGCCGGCAGCGTGCCCTGAGTCTTGCTGCGCAGGATCGACGGCGCTATCGCCAGCATCTGCGCGACTTTCGGATTCGACGGTGTGCCGCCGGGGATCTGATAACCCTTCACGTCCCAACGCTGCACCGCACTCGGGTTGGCGACAATCCAGGCGCGCGCCTTGGCCAGCAACTCGTCACGATCCGCCGCCAGTTCATCGATCAGACCGGCCTGCAATGCTTGCTGTGGGCGCACCTTCTTGCCTTCGAGCAGATACGGCAAGGCTTTTTCGATGCCGAGCATGCGCACCATGCGCACTACGCCGCCACCGCCCGGCAACAGACCGAGGGTCACTTCCGGCAGACCGAGTTGCACCGAGGCGTCATCCAGCGCCACCCGGTGATGGCAGGCCAGACAGATTTCCCAGCCACCGCCGAGCGCCGCGCCGTTGATCGCCGCGACCACCGGTTTGCCGAGGGTTTCCAGGGTGCGCAATTGCGCCTTGAGGCTCAGCACCATGTCATAGAAGGCTTTGGCTTCGGGTTTGCCGACCTTGATCAGCTCATTGAGGTCGCCGCCGGCAAAGAAGGTTTTCTTTGCCGAGGTGATGATCACCCCGGCGATACTGTCTTTGTCCTCCACCAGCCGCGCAACGCAGGCGCCCATGGCATCGCGGTACACGGCGTTCATGGTGTTGGCGCTCTGGCCCGGCATGTCGATGGTCAGCACGACGATGGCGTCCTGGTCTTTTTCGTAACGAATGGCTTCGCTCATAACAAGGTTTCCTTGAAGTCGGGGCTCAGAGGCGTTCGATGATGGTGGCAATGCCCATGCCGCCGCCGACACACAGCGTCGCCAGGCCATAGCGCAGGCGCCGGGCTTCCAGTTCATCGAGCAAAGTGCCGAGGATCGCGCACCCGGTGGCGCCCAGTGGATGCCCCATGGCGATGGAGCCGCCGTTGACATTGACCTTGTCCGGGTCCACCGCCATGTCCTTGATGAACTTGAGCACCACCGAGGCAAATGCCTCATTGACCTCGAACAGGTCGATGTCTTCCACGCGCAACCCCGCCTTGGCCAAGGCCTTGCGGGTGGCCGGTGCCGGGCCGGTGAGCATGATGGTCGGGTCAGTGCTGGTGACCGCCGTGGCGACGATCCGGGCCCGTGGTTGCAGGCCGAGCGCACGACCCTTGGCTTCGGAGCCGATCAACATCAGCGCCGCACCGTCAACGATCCCGGAGCTGTTGCCCGGCGTATGCACGTGGTTGATCCGCTCGACGTGGCTGTAGACCCGCAGCGCGGTGGCATCAAACCCCATCTGGCCGATCATTTCGAAACTTGGCTTGAGTTTGCCGAGGCCTTCCATCGTCGACTCGGCGCGAATGAATTCGTCGTGATCGAGCAGGATGATGCCGTTCTGATCCTGCACCGGCACCAGCGACTTGTTGAACGAGCCGTCGGCCCGCGCCCGTGCGGCTTTTTGCTGCGAGCGCAGCGCGTAGGCATCGACATCCTCACGACTGAAGCCTTCAAGGGTGGCGATCAGGTCCGCACCAACGCCCTGCGGGGTGAAGTGGCTGTGCAGATTGGTTTGCGGATCCAGTGCCCAGGCGCCGCCGTCGCTGCCCATCGGCACCCGCGACATCGACTCGACGCCACCGACCACCACCAGATCCTCGAAGCCCGAGCGCACTTTCATCGCGCCGAGGTTGACCGCTTCCAGACCCGAGGCGCAGAAGCGGTTGATCTGCACGCCGGCCACGCTGACGTCCCAATCCGCCACCTGCACCGCAGTCTTGGCAATGTCCGAGCCCTGATCGCCAATCGGCGTGACGCAGCCGAGCACCACGTCATCGACCTGACTGGTGTCCAGCGCGGTACGGCTTTGCAGTGCGGTCAGCAATCCGGCGAGCAGATTCACCGGTTTGACGCTGTGCAGCGCGCCATCGGCCTTGCCTTTGCCGCGGGGCGTGCGTAACGCATCGAAAATCAAAGCTTGGGTCATGACGTCCTCGAACCTGTGCGGTGAGTGAATTTCGTAGTGTCACTGTTGTCCCGAGCGCGCATGGATTCAATGACCACAGCGCTCAATGACGTTGACGTG
The DNA here is from genome assembly GCF_030209055.1 of Pseudomonas sp. lyk4-TYG-107. Taxonomy (NCBI): domain Bacteria; kingdom Pseudomonadati; phylum Pseudomonadota; class Gammaproteobacteria; order Pseudomonadales; family Pseudomonadaceae; genus Pseudomonas; species Pseudomonas sp. lyk4-TYG-107. The sequence continues at coordinate 60,595 of NZ_JARVST010000005.1, read as the reverse complement.
CACGCTCAGACGGACGGTCATTCACCCTCAGGTGAACCGGTTCAGGTCAGCGAGTTGTCTAGCAAGCGGGCGGCGAAGAAGCTGGCAATAAGCCTCATGCCGTTTTTATCGCAAACGGCAGCAAATACATATGAAATGGATCTAAGCCATGCGTGACGCGGGCTCTAAGGTAGTAAATGTACGTCAGGGTCGTCGGGTTTTGCCGGGGCCGACGTTCTTCAACAGGAAGTGCAGCGTTTGCCGTCATGGATATGCAGGCAGACATCAGGAAATAACAATAAAGGCGGTCAAGCCATGTTCAAACAACCGAAAGTTCGTCAAGCAGGACTCATTCTTTTCGCCACCACGCTGCTGTTGATTTTGCCCAATCTGACCAAGGTGATTGGCTGACTCAAGCGGCAGGCATCCGCTATCGCCAGACAAAATGTGACTGGCCCGCTACCCGGGCCAGCGTGGCTGTGCGAACCTTTGCGCACTTCCACGACGGGGACGGCGATCATTTGAAAACGCTCATTGTGTTCTGGGCCTTGCTGCTGAGCATGCCCTTGTCTGCGGCGCAGCTCACGCTGGCGCTGGGCGCGAACAGTCGCACTTGGCAGACCGAAGAGTTGCTCAAGCATCCGCAAGCACAAACTCTGACCATCAAGAACGATGTGTCCTACAAGAAAGACATGACTTATCGCGCCGTGCCCGTGGCGGCGCTGCTCACCGGGATCAAACCGGCCGATCACCTGCAAGCGGTGGCGCTGGACGGGTTTGCCGCCGAAATGGCCGCTGCGCCGTTGCTCAACAGCAAAGGCGCGCAGGCCTGGCTGGCGATCGAGGACCCGACGCAGCCGTGGCCGCCGCTGTCCGAGGGTAAACACAGCGCCGGGCCGTTCTATCTGGTATGGACTGACCCGCAGGCCGGCAACATCAGCCCTGAGCAATGGCCGTTCCAAGTGGCGAGCATCAAGCGCATGGCGCCGGTGGCCGAACGCTTCCCGGCGCTGTTGCCGGATCCCAAGCTGAAAGCGGATGACCCGGTGAATCAGGGTTTTGCGCTGTTCCAGAAGAACTGCCTGGCCTGCCACCGGTTGAACGGTGCGGGGGATGCGCAGTTCGGGCCGGATCTGAATATTCCGTACAACCCGACTGAGTACTTCGGCGCGGATTTTCTCAAGCGCTACATTCGCGATCCGCAGAGTTTGCGCCAGTGGCCTCAGGCGAAGATGCCGGGGTTTTCGGCAGAGGTGTTGCCGGAGAGGGATTTGCAGTTGTTGATCAGCTATTTGCAACACATGGCTGGGCGCAAGGTTAAGCCCTGATGCAACTCCCCATGTGGGAGCGAGCCTGCTCGCGAAAGCGGAGTTTCAGACACCACATTGCTGACTGATAAACCGCTTTCGCGAGCAGGCTCGCTCCTACAGGGTTTTGTGTGAAGCAAATTACTGTTGTTGCACGGAGATAACCGGCGTCGGCGACACGAACACCTTCGCATGCATCTGCTCACAACCACCGCCCCGTCGCATGCCGCGCACCGGGCAGGCATCCAGATAATCCAGGCCCACCGCCAGTTTCAGATGGCGCTCCGGGCGGGCCAATTGGTTGGTCACATCAAAGCTGTACCAGGCGTCATCCAGCCACGCTTCGGCCCAGGCGTGACTGGCCAGGTGCTCGGCGTCCTCGCTGTACAGATAACCCGACACATAACGCGACGGAATCCCCAGGCTGCGTGCACAGGCGAGAAAGGCATGGGTGTGATCCTGGCAAACCCCGGCGCGCCCGGCAAAGGCTTCGGCGGCGCTGGTGTCGACTTCAGTCGAACCCGGCGTGTAGCTGATGTGCTGGTTCAAACCATGCATCAGGTCGATCAGCGCAGTGCGATCGCGCCGCTGTTTGCAGGATTTGTCGGCAAACGCCCGTAGCGCTTCGTCGGCCTCGGTCAGCCGGGTGAAACGCAGGAACGGCAGCGCCGACTGGCTCTCATGCTCAGCCTCGCGCAATTCGTCGATATCGACCTGGCCACGGGCGCCGATAATGATCGCTTCGTGCGGCTCGTCCATGGTCAGCACATGCAGGATGTTGCCGAACGGATCGAGCTGGGCGCGCACCGGACGCGGCAGGTCGAGCTGCCAGCTCAACACGTGCTGACGCTCGCTGTCGTGCGGGGTCAGGCGCAGATACTGGATGCTCGCCCGCACCTGATCTTCATAGTGATAGGTGGTCTCGTGGCTTATGGAAAGTCTCATGCAGCCTCCAGGTATGAACTGTGAATCGCGTTGCCCAACTGGCGCACCAGCGGGATGAATTCGGTGAGCCAGGCGTGCAGGCCTTCGGCGAGGATTTCGTTGATACCGGTGTAGCGCAGACGCGCGTCCATTTCGGCAGCAAGGCGTTGTGCCGGACGGCCATTGGCGCCGGGCAACTGGGCGAGGATCTGGTCGATTTCCTCGGTGCAGGCGCGCAGTGAGCGCGGCACATCGGCGCGCAACAGCAGCAGCTCGGCGACATGCCGGGCGCCGGGGGCGTCGCGGTAGATCTCGGTGTAGGCCTCGAACGATGACAGCGCTCGCAACAGTGCACTCCACTGGTAATAGGCGTGCGCCGTACCGTCACTGACGGCCTCGGCCTGATCGCCGGCCATTTCATAGCGCGCATCGAGCAGGCGCAGCGTGTTGTCCGCACGCTCGATGAACGTCCCCAGACGAATGAAGCGGAACGCATCGTTGCGCATGATCGTGCCGTAGGACGCGCCACGGAACAGGTGCGAGCGCTCCTTGATCCACTCGCAGAAACGGCTCATGCCGTAACGACTGAGGCCCTGCTCGGCAATGCCGCGAATTTCCAGCCAGGTAGCGTTGATGTTCTCCCACATGTCCGCGGTGATACGCCCGCGCACCGCATGCGCACTGGCTCGCGCTGCGCCGAGGCAGCTGTAGATGCTCGCCGGGTTGGCCGCGTCCAGGGCGAAGAAGTGCAGCAGGCGTTCGGCATGCAGTTCGCCGTGACGCTCCAGGTAATCGTCGAGGGTGCCGGTGATCAACAGCGGCATCGCCAGTTCGTGCAAACCGTCGCCGCGACCGTCCTGCGGCATCAGCGACAGCGAATAGCTGATATCGAGCATCCGTGCGAGGTTTTCCGCCCGCTCCAGGTAACGCGACATCCAGTACAGATCCGAGGCAGTTCTACTTAACATGGCAAGCTTCCTTCAATCCTCGACCACCCAGGTGTCCTTGGTGCCGCCGCCCTGGGAGGAGTTCACCACCAGGGAGCCTTCACGCAGGGCGACACGGGTCAAACCGCCGGGCACGACCCGGGTTTCGCGGCCAGACAATACAAACGGACGCAAGTCGATATGACGCGGCGCAATGCCGTTTTCGACAAAGGTCGGACAGGTCGACAGCGACAATGTCGGCTGCGCAATGTACGCGTGGGGCTTGGCCTTGATCCGCTCACGGAACGCATCGATCTGCGCCGTGGTTGACGCCGGCCCCACCAGCATTCCGTAACCGCCGGAGCCCTGGGTCTCCTTGACCACCAGATCCGGAAGATTGGCCAGTACGTGGGAAAGTTCCGAGGGGTTGCGGCACTGCCAGGTCGGCACGTTCTTCAGGATCGGTTCTTCATCGAGGTAGAAACGGATCATCTCGGTGACAAACGGGTACACCGATTTGTCATCCGCCACGCCGGTGCCAATAGCATTGGCCAGCACCACGTTGCCGGAACGATAGGACGACAGCAGCCCCGGCACACCGAGCATCGAGTCGGGGTTGAATGCCAGCGGATCGAGGAACGCGTCGTCGAGACGGCGGTAGATCACGTCCACCGCTTTCGGCCCGTCGGTGGTGCGCATGTACACCTTGTCGTCACGCACGAACAGGTCGGCGCCCTCCACCAGTTCAACGCCCATTTCTCGCGCCAGGAAAGCGTGTTCGAAGAACGCACTGTTGAAGCGCCCCGGCGTCAGCACCACCACACTCGGGTCGTCGATCGGGCTGGAGCTCTTCAGGGTGTCGAGCAACAGATTCGGGTAGTGGTCGATGGGCGCGATGCGCTGGGCGGCGAACAGCTCCGGGAACAGGCGCATCATCATTTTGCGGTCTTCGAGCATGTAGCTGACGCCGCTCGGCGTGCGCAGGTTATCTTCGAGCACGTAATAAGTACCGTCGCCATCGCGCACCAGATCGACGCCGGAGATGTGCGAATAGATGTCGCGGTGCAGATCCAGGCCCTGCATCGCCAACTGGTACTGCTCGTTGGCCAGCACCTGTTCGGCGGGGATGATCCCGGCCTTGATGATGCGCTGCTCGTGATAGAGGTCGGCGAGGAACATGTTCAACGCCTTGACCCGCTGGATGCAGCCACGCTCGACGATCCGCCACTCGCTGGCGGGAATGCTGCGCGGAATGGTGTCGAACGGAATCAGGCGCTCGGTACCCTGCTCGTCGCCATAGAGCGTGAACGTGATCCCGGCCCGGTGGAAAAGCAGATCGGCCTCGCGTCGCCGTTGTGCCAGCAACTCGTCAGGCGTGTCGGCCAGCCAGCGGGCGAACTCCCGGTAATGCGGGCGGACCTGGCCGCCGGCATCGTACATTTCATCAAAATAGGTGCGGATCATGCCGTACTCCTTGTCACCCGGACCTACAGGCCTTCGCAAGGCCCGTGCCATCGGCATAAACGCTTTGATTTCAATCGGTTGGAGAATCACGCCGCAAGCACCGCACCATTCCTGTGCGGCAATGGCCCCAACCGGATTGCCCCCGCTTCATTGCGACGCATTGCATCGCCTATCACCAGCATAGTCAGAGTTGATTTCACCGCTCGCACCGAGCTGCGGATAATCGGCGCATTCGCTGAAAACTTCCCCGGTGAAGGTTTCAGCTCCACTGATCCGGACTGCCCGCGCAGTCCCCGCAGGCCGTAACCCTGACCGGTTTCCTCTCCTTATCGGTCTTCCCTTTAGCCACCCTCTCCGGTGGCTTTTTTTTGCCCGGGATTCTTGTTTCAGGGTTTTGCCACGGGCTATTCGGCGGCCAGAAACGACAACGGCCAACCCGAAGGTCAGCCGTTGCTCAATACCTGAAACCAGAGATCAGTTCAGACGATGGCGGTTACGCACCTCCTGCTTGACGCCCCAGCCCTCGATGATGCCGCCCAGCGGCTCGACCACGGCGGAGAAGCCCTGCTCGAAATCGCCAATGTCGTCATAGGTTGCGTACATCACTTTGCTCAGTTCCAGCGACCAGGCGCCATCGTCGCGCGCACTGACCTGGGCATTGATGGATTCACCACGAAATTTGCCTGCCGCCCTGCGCGCCCGCTCCTCGTCCGGGAAAATGGCGTAGAACTCGATGGGATGGAACCGGGAAAAGTCGAAACCGCCTTCTTTCATGCGGCGCAGAACATTGCTGCTGATGTCTTCTTGATAGGCTGTGCTCATGAATCGTCCCCCTCGGATAGATGGATAGACTTTCCGTATTCCCGCCCCGGGCCTTACAGGCCAAAGTACTTCGGCAACGTGGTTGCACGCGGGAAACAAGCATGTAGCTGACAAGACCAGACCTTAGCGATTGTTTCGCTGATCTCGCTTGCAGAGTAGCCCCAAGATAGAGCTGCTGCCAAGGCCTGGTGCTTCAAGTGACAGGAAGAATTTCAGATTGGCGTGATACTGCGGATTTCGATGCTGTTCTGGGTTTTCAGGCTTTTCACGCCAGCATCGGTGGTGCGCCCTTCAAGATCGTTCATATCCAGTTCGGCGGCCACCGGCAGGAGCCGTTCCTTGATCAGGCGTGCAGCCTCGTCGTCGCTGGGGCATTCCGCGCGCTCGAACACCTCATCGACAATTTCACCATGATCGTCCACGAAAGTGACTTTCCACTTTTGCATCGGTGCCTCCTCGATCAAACCCGCAAATGGGCTTACTACTATCTCGACTTTTGGCGAGATTGATCGTTCAAAAGGATTGCAGCAGACGAACATGAAAAAAAATATATTCAGTGTGCATCGAGCTCTTGTGGGAGCGGGCTTGCTCGCGAAAGCGCTGGATCATTCAACAGATATGTCGAATAACAATACGCCTTCGCGAGCAAGCCCGCTCCCACAGGGGAGTTGCGGGGCTTTTAGTCGTTGCTTGGCTTGTTGATCGCCTGCAACACGTACTGCGGCAGCGCAAATGCGCCGATGTGGATTTCCGGATTGTAGTAGCGGGTGACGATGCCGCTGCCGATGAAGCGCTGTTGCAGGGTTTCACGGCTCAGTTTGCGGTAGGCAGGGTTGGTCGAGCCCCAGGCGAAGGTCATCGACCCGCCGATGTAGGTCGGCACGGCCGCCTGATAGAAGTGCCAATCCGGAAACAGGCTGCGCAGGCGGCCGGCGGTGGTTTTGACTTCGTCGATCTGCATGAACGGCGTGCCGTTCTGAGTCACGAGGATCCCGCCTTCGTTCAGGCAACGGTGGCAGGCCTGATAGAAGTTTTCCGAGAACAGCACTTCGCCCGGGCCGATCGGGTCGGTGGAGTCAGAGATGATCACGTCGAATTTTTCCGTGGTGGTGGCGACGAAACGCATGCCGTCGTCGATCACCAGGTTCAGCCGTGGATCGTCGTAGGCGCCCTTGGAGTGGTTCGGCAAGAATTCCTTGCACATGTCGACCACGGTGCCGTCGATCTCGACCATGGTGATGTGCTCGACGCCGGCGTGCTTGGTCACTTCGCGCAGCATGCCGCCGTCGCCACCGCCGATGATCAGCACGCGCTTGGCGGTGCCGTGAGCGAGGATCGGCACGTGAGTGAGCATTTCGTGGTAGATGAATTCATCGGCTTCGGTGGTCTGGATCACGCCGTCCAGCGCCATCACCCGGCCCATGCGCGGGTTCTGGAAAATCACCAGGTGCTGGTGTTCGGTGCGCACTTCGTGCAGCAGTTTTTCCATGCGAAAACGCTGGCCGTAGCCTTCGTAGAGGGTTTCCAGGTACTCGCTGGTTTTGGTGACGGTCATGGTCAAGTGCTCCGATGAATGCGCGGGCGCCAATCGTGGGGGACGATTGCCCGGGAAAGGCGCGCATTCTACGTTGCCGAAGATGACAGGTCGAACCTTCCTCCGACAGGGCACACTCTGGAGCTACCACAAGACCAATGTGGGAGCGGGCTTGCTCGCGAAAGCGGAGTGTCATTCAACCTGTGTTTCGACTGAACAATCGCCTTCGCGAGCAAGCCCGCTCCCACAGGGGATCAGCGTGTTTTCGGGAAAGCGTCAGACCCGCACATTGCCCCGTGGCCCGGCGATCGCCCAGATGATCAGGCCCAGTACTGGCAGGAGGATGATCAGCAGAACCCAGAGGATTTTCATCCCGGTCTCGGCGCCGCTTTTCAGTACGTTGATGATCGCCCAGATATCGAGGGCAAGAATGATCAGGCCAATCAGACCGTTGAACGTGGAACCCATGGTGTCGCTCCAGAATAGTGGCATGCACTTTTAGGATAGACGGTCGCGCGCAGGGTTCCCTTTTATTGCGTTCAGACGTGAACGGCGACTTTCAGCGCTTCCAGCGAAGGCCCGGCAGCGATGCCGACTTCGGCGCACAGCTCCAGCACCCGTGGCACGTCGTTGCCGTAGACCAGCACCACTTGCAACTCGTCGTCGAGCAACTGGCTGAAGTTCATCAGCGTGTAACCGCCGTTTTCCTTGTTCAGGCTGCTCATCTGCACCTGGATGCGATTGAGCGCAGTCAACGCTTCGGTCTTGGCCAGTTGTTTGGGCTTGAGGTTGAATTCGACGCCCGGGCCGAACGAGGCGACGATCTGCGCGAACAGGTCGACGTAGGTGTCGGCCTGGAACAGTACGGTTTCCGGCAGGCTGCCGACCACCACCCACTCGCCCAGCGGGATCGGGAAGGTGTCGTCGTAGTTGATGTCCGGGTTGGCTGCCAGAAAGGCGTCGGCATCAGCGTAGGCCTGCGCCGCTTCGTCCGCCACGTTCAGGATCTCGTCCTCGCCCATGCAGCCGGAGCTGATTTTGCTGATGAGTTCGACGAGTGCGGCTTTCATGAGGGCGGATCCTGTGGAAGGTTGAATTTGAGGGCGCGGAGGATAGCGCACAAAGCAAAAGATCGCAGCCTGCGGCAGCTCCTACAAGTTCCGCGCCCATTTGGCGAACGAATGTGAGACCTGTAGGAGCTGCCGCAGGCTGCGATCTTTTGACCTTATCAGGCCAGCAGTTTTTCCAGCTGCGCCGTGGTATCGACCGCGCCCATGGTGCGGGCCGCGTCCAGCGCGGTGACGCCATTGGCATCCTTGGCTTGCGGGTCGGCGCCCTTGCTGATCAGGTAATCAACGATTTCAACGCGGTTGAACATCGCCGCCATCATCAGCGCGGTGCGGCCGTCGAAGGACGAACCTTCGATCTCGGCGCCCGCTTCCACCAGCGCCTTGACCACCGCCAGATCGCCCTTGAACGCGGCGCCGGCAATCGGGCTCTGGCCGTTGCCGTTGCGCATTTCCGGGTCGGCCTTGTGCTTGAGCAGCACCTGCACGGCGTCGACGTGGCCATAGTAACTGGCGAGCATCAGCAGGGTGTCGCCCTTGCTGTTTTTCAGGTTCACCGGCAAACCGGCGCTGATCAGCCGATCAAGCATCAGCGCATCACCTTCGCGCGCCTTGTTGAAAACCTGCTCGGTGAATTCGGCAGCTTCTTCAGGGGTCATCTGGCGGCTCTGGTCAGACATAGGGCAACTCCACTTTCGGTTATTCGCAAAGCCGACAGTTTCCCGAGCGCGACGATAGCTGTCACCCCCTTTTTCTCAAGTCAGGCCATAGCCAATCTCAATAGCGGTATTTGCCTTGATGAATATCGGCCAGAATTTCGTCCGTCACTTGCACGTAAGTCTGGGTGCCAGGCAGCCACGCGTAAATCGGATCATCACCTGTCTGGCCGGGGTCGAAGCCCTCGTTTTTCAATCGGGTCTTTTGGTATTTGAAAGTCCCGGTGGTTTCCATTTTCACCTTCACCCGCAGAAACAGCGGCACCGCATAGGCCGGCATGCGCTGACGGGCGAATGCGAGCAATTCGGCGAAATCCAGGGTCGCCAGTGACTCGGCGGGCGTGATTGCCGCCATGCCGGCGCGACCGTTGGTGTTGCGCACTTCGACGCCGTAGGCGACGGCCTCAGAGATATGCGGATGCTGCAGCAGCAGGTTTTCCACTTCAGTGGTCGAGACGTTTTCGCCCTTCCAGCGATAGGTGTCGCCGAGTCGATCGACGAACTGCGCGTGGCCGAAGCCAATATTGCGCAGCAGGTCGCCGGTGTTGAAGAAACGGTCGCCCTTGCTGAACACATCGTGCAACACCACCTTGGCGTTTTTCTGTGGGTCGGTGTAACCGTCCAGCGGTGCTTTTTCGTCGATCCGCGCCAGCAGCAAGCCCTGCTCGCCTTTACCGACCTTGCGCATGAAGCCGTCGGCGCTGCGCAACGGCTGACCGCTGTCGTGGTCGTACGCCACCAGCTCCCAGGCCATCAGCGAGAAACCGATGGTGTTGTCGAAGTTGAGGATATTGCTGAAGCCGATATTACCGTCGCTCGCCGCGTACAGCTCGCAGATGTGCTCGACGGCAAACCGGGTCTTGAACTCGGCCCAGGCGCCGGGACGCAAGCCGTTGCCGATCATCTTGCGCACCGCGTGACGGCTGTCATCGGCGCTGGGCGGTTGATCGACCAGATAGCGGCACAATTCGCCGACATAGCCGAGGGTGGTCGCGTTGTAGCGACGCACGTCCGGCCAGAACTGACTGGCGCTGAACTTGCGACGGATCGCGAACCCGGAAGCGCCGTTGATCGCCGAGCCCCAGCACACGCAGAGGCCGGTGGCGTGGTACAGCGGCAAGGTGCAATAGACGACATCGTTGGGGCACATGTTCAGGGCAATCAGGCCGAAGCTGGCGGAGCTGCGCATCCAGCGCCCGTGCTTGAACACGCCGGCCTTGGGCAGGCCGGTGGTGCCGGAGGTGTAGATGTAAAAGCACGGATCGTTGAAGAACACTTCACCGCTGCTGGGCGGGTTTTCAGCGCAGGCGTCAGTACTGGCGCTGATCAGATTGACGTAGCCCTCGGGCGCAATGCCCGGGTGGCTATAGGTGTCACGGTCGGCGATAAACCAGGTGCGCTGCGCCGGGATCGACACCTGCTCGCGGATCGCGGCAAACGCCGGCTGCAATTCCTCACCGAGGACAATCGCCACCGGCGCCACCAGATTTACGCTGTGAATCAGTGTGTCGCGGGTTTGCGAAGTATTGAGCAGCGCACTGACCGCGCCGAGTTTGGCCAGCGCCAGAATGGTCACCAGCAGCTCGGGACGATTTTCGATGAACACCGCGACCACGTCGCCCTTGCCGATGCCCTGCGCGCTCAGATAGTGGGCGATGCGGTTGGCCCACTGGTTGACCTGCGCATAGGTCAGCAAGACGTCGTCCTGCAAGATCGCCTGCCCCTCTGGATTGCGCAGCGTTGCTTGCTCGAAGGTCCAGCCGAGGCCACACGTTTGGGTCGGATCCGTGACGTTGGCGACTTTCATGCCCTTGACCACCCGCGGGATGGCTTTGGCGATCGTCGGCAGTTTGCGGAGCATCATGCTCCAGGTAATCGTGTCGCTCGACGCGTGACGCATGGCAGCTCCCCGGTCGGCCTGGTCGGCCGGTTTTTTATTGTTCGGGCTGTGGCATGACCTGCGTGGTGGGCAAGGTCGAGATCGAAAATACGTCAGCGCTTCGCGGCCTGTACACGCGGTTTTTGCAATGTTTTGTATCCGCCCTTTCACGTCTGGCGGCAGTGATTGCGCCTTTGCCGTTTGGTTCCGTTCAACTCATGAGAATCCCGCAAAATGCAGGATGCACGATGGCCATTCATGCAGTTTGCACGACGCCTGCAAATTTCACGATTTTTAACTTATTGATTTATAAGCATTTTTATTTTTTCGCGTGCTGGCACAATCGCTGCAACCTCCTCTGCATGCTTGCCATTCAAGTGCATACGGAGCTGAAAGACATGAGCCTGATCCAAGAAAAATTTACCTCGCTGTTCTCCAACTTCAACGTCACCACTGCGCCACGTCCCGATGGCGGGATCCTGCTGACGCTGCGCAGCAGTGAAGGCAAAGTATTCAAGCGCGCCCTGACGTATCAGCAAATGCACAACGCCGACCAACTGTCGTGGGCGATCAGCGCGATCCGTCGTGACCTGGCGGAAGAAGCCAGTGAGCTGCCGCAGATTGCGATGCTGCAAAGCCAGCAGCGCTTTGCCCTGCCGACGTATCACTCGCTGTAATTTGATTCGAGGTTTTAAACAGCCTTAAACAAAAACAGGCCGGGCAGTTTTCACTGTCCGGCCTGTTTTTTTGGCTGATGCAAAACTCCGTGTGGGAGCGGGCTTGCTCGCGAAAGCGGCGTGTCAGTCAAAAATATTTGGCTGACACACCGCTTTCGCGAGCAAGCCCGCTCCCACATTGGATTGAGGGTGGTTAGAAGGCTTCGGGTTCGATGCCGGTGAAGCTGTCGACGGTGATATGGCTTCCCAGCTCCCCACCCTCGCGCGCCAGGCCGCAGGTCTGCAGGCCTGCCGATTGAGCGGCATCCAGCTCCTCAACAATGTCGGACAGAAACAGAATGTCCTGCGGTTCGACACCAATCGCCTGTTGAATGTTGGTGTAAGACTGCGCCTCACGCTTGGGCCCCGACGTGGTATCGAAATACCCGCTGAACAGCGGTGTCAGATCTCCCGCCTCGGAGCAGCCGAAGATCAGCTTCTGCGCCTGGATCGAACCCGACGAATACACAAACAGTTGATATCCGGCCTGATGCCAGCGCTTGAGCGCTTCAACGGCATCCGGGTACACGTGGCCCTTCAACTGCCCGGCGTGATAACCCTGCGCCCAGACCATGCCTTGCAAGGCTTTGAGCGGCGTGGCTTTGCGATCTTCCTCGATCCAGCTCAAGAGAATTTCAACAACCCGTTCAACATCGGCCTGCGGTGCATTGCTGTCGCGGCGCACGGCGTCGAGTTGCTCAGCCACATCGGCACGTTCGGCGTTCTGCCGAACAAAATCCGGCAGGTGTTTGGCCGCATATGGGAACAGCACATCAAAAACGAAACTCACCGCGCTGGTGGTGCCTTCAATGTCAGTGACAATGGCTTTGATCGGCATCGGCTCAGTCCTCCAGACGTGGGAAGCGCCCGGCGATGTCTTCGCCGGTGAAGTTGGCGACCCAGCCTTCCGGGTTGTTGAACAGACGAATCGCCACGAAGTGCGGGTGCTCGCCCATGTCGAACCAGTGCTTGGTACCGGCCGGCACCGAGATCAGGTCGTTCTTCTCGCACAACACCGCGTAGACATAATCGTCGATGTGCAGGGTAAACAGGCCACGACCGGCAACGAAAAAGCGTACTTCGTCTTCGCCATGGCGGTGTTCTTCAAGGAACTTGGCGCGCAGTTCGGCTTTTTGCGGGTGGTCGCTGTTGAGGCTGATCACATCGACGGTGATGTAACCGCGCTCGGTCATCAGTTTGTCGATCTGCTCCTGATAGGCGCTGATCACCTCTTCCTGGCTGGCGCCGGGCTGGATCTTCGCGGCGGCTTGCCAGCGGTCGAAGCGCACGCCCTGCTCGGCGAGCGTCGAGGCGATGTCTTCGAAATGGGTCAGCACCTTGTTCGGAATCTCGGGGCTGGATACGTGATAGACGGACAGGCTGCTCATGGGCAATTCCTCGGTATCGGCCTTGCCGTCCGGCTCTTGCAGACCGGTCGGGCAGTGCATTTCATCAGGCGAATGGGCGGCTTCTGGTGAAGTCAGCCTTGGCGGTTCATGACGCTGCGGGTTTTCAACTCGCATTCAAACAGGAATTCAAAAGCCTCAATCTGCCGCAGGGCATCGCTCATCTGCGCGCCCCAGGTGTAGAGGCCGTGGCCGCGAATCAGGTAACCGACGCAATCGGGATGGGCGTCGAGCCAAGGCTGCACCTTGGCGGCGAGGCGCGCAATGTCCTGATCGTTGTCGAAGATCGGCACGCGCACCCGGGATTCGTGGGTGGAGATGCCGCTGAAGGCTTTTTGCAGTTCGTAGTCTTCGAACTCGATAAAGTCTTGCGGCGTCAGGCGCGACAGCACCGTGGCGTTCACCGAGTGGGTGTGCAGCACCGCGCCGATCTCCGGGCGCCAGCGATACAGCTGGGTGTGCAGCAGGGTTTCGGCGGAGGGCTTTTTGCCCGGTTCCAGGCTGTTGCCGGACAAATCCGTGGCGAGCACGTCGTCCAGGCCCAACTGGCCCTTGTGCTTGCCGGACACGGTCAGCAGCGCTTCGCTCGGCGACAGGCGCGTCGAGTAATTGCTGCTGGTGGCCGGCGACCAGCCGCGACCATAAAGAAAACGCCCGGCGTCGACGATTTGCTGGGCGAGTTGTTCACGCGTAAGGCTCATGGCCTGTCCTCTTGCATACGTGTGGCAATGATAACGGCAGCAGCGAGCGCCGCGAGACTGGCAATACTAAAGGTCAATGTGGCGCCGAGGGCATTCCAGCTGTAACCGGAATACAACGCGCCCAGCGCGCCACCGGTGCCGGCCAGCGCCGCGTACAACGCCTGACCCTGACCTTGCTGACGCGCACCGAAGCTACGTTGCACGAACGCGATGGCAGCCGCATGAAAGCTGCCGAAGGTCGCCGCGTGCAGCACCTGGGCCAACAACAGTACCCAGAGGAATTCGGCGAACGAACCTAGCAGCAACCAGCGCAGCGCCGCCAGCAGAAAACTCGCCATCAGCACCCGACGCAATGAAAAGCGCACGAGAATCCGGCTCATCGCCATGAACATCAGCACCTCGGCGACCACGCCCACGGCCCAGAGCATGCCGATTGTGCCGCGTGTGTAACCGAGGCGTTCAAGGTGCAAGGTCAGAAACGTGTAATACGGGCCGTGGCTCATCTGCATCAGCGCGACGCAGGCGTAAAACGCCAGCACACCGGGGCTGCGCAGCTGCTTGAGAAAGCCCTCCCCGCTCGGCCGATTACCTTGCGGTGGCTGCGCGTTCGGCACCCACAGGCTGCTGAGGACGATGCCGGCCATGATCAGCACCAGCGCCGCCGGGTAGATGTCGAGGCTCAGCCATTCGAACAAACGGCCCAGCGCGACCACGGTGATGATGAAACCGATCGAGCCCCACAGGCGAATCTGGCTGTAGCGCGCGGTTTGCCCCTGCAAGTGCGCGAGGGTGATGACTTCGAACTGCGGCAGCACCGCGTGCCAGAAGAACGCGTGCAACGCCATGACCATCGCCAGCCAGGCGTAGGTCTTGCTGACGAAAATCAGCGAGAACGTCAGCAGCGTACACACCGCACCGAAGCGCACGATGGCCAAGCGTTTGCCGGTGTAGTCGCCGAGCCAGCCCCAGATGTTCGGCGCCACACAGCGCATCAGCATCGGGATCGCCACCAGCTCGCCGATGCGCGCAGGGCTGAAGCCGAGATGATCGAAGTACAGCGCCAGAAACGGCGCTGTCGAGCCGAGCAAGGCGAAATAGAACAGATAGAAACTGGACAGCCGCCAGTACGGGAGCGCCGCCACGGTCAGACCGCGACGGCTTGGCGATCAACCATCAAAGCTGACCCAGCACCGGGGTGCTGACGCGCACGTCGGCGTTCTGCCCACGATGACGCAGCAGGTGATCCATCAGCACGATGGCCATCATCGCTTCGGCAATCGGCGTGGCGCGGATGCCGACGCACGGGTCGTGACGGCCCTTGGTGATCACGTCCACCGGGTTGCCGTGGATGTCGATCGAACGGCCCGGGGTGGTGATGCTCGACGTCGGCTTCAACGCCAGGTGCGCGACGATCGGCTGACCGGACGAGATGCCACCGAGAATGCCGCCGGCGTTGTTGCTGAGGAAACCTTGCGGGGTCAGTTCATCGCGATGCTCGGTGCCGCGCTGAGCGACGCAGGCGAAACCGGCGCCGATTTCCACGCCTTTCACTGCGTTGATGCTCATCAGCGCATGCGCCAGTTCGGCGTCAAGGCGGTCGAAAATCGGCTCGCCGAGACCCGGCATCACGCCTTCGGCAACCACGGTGATCTTCGCCCCGACCGAGTCTTGGTCGCGACGCAATTGATCCATGTAAGCTTCCAGTTCCGGGACCTTGTCCGGATCCGGGCTGAAGAACGCGTTCTGTTCCACCGAATCCCAGGTCTTGAACGGGATTTCGATCGGGCCGAGCTGGCTCATGTAGCCACGGATGACGATGCCCTGGCTGGCCAGATACTTTTTGGCAATCGCACCTGCCGCCACACGCATCGCGGTTTCCCGCGCCGAGCTGCGACCGCCACCACGGTAGTCGCGCTCGCCGTATTTGTGGTGGTAGGTGTAGTCGGCGTGCGCCGGGCGGAACAGATCCTTGATCGCCGAGTAGTCCTTGGACTTCTGGTCGGTGTTGCGGATCAGCAGGCCGATCGAGCAACCGGTGGTGCGGCCCTCGAACACGCCGGAAAGGATTTCGACTTCATCGGCTTCCTGACGCTGGGTGGTGTGGCGGCTGGTGCCTGGCTTGCGCCGATCGAGGTCGCGCTGCAGGTCTTCGAGGGAGATCTCCAGGCCCGGCGGGCAGCCGTCGACAATGGCGACCAACGCCGGACCATGGCTCTCGCCAGCGGTGGTGACAGTGAACAACTTGCCGTAGGTATTGCCGGACATGCAGGACGCTCCGTGAAATCAAACCCGAATTCGTGATGCGCGCCAGTATACGCAGGCTAACCGAGTAGTTCATCCTCGAACCTTAGTGGTGTTGGTGAGTCCAACCGGCACCTTGGCGAATGATGGCGTGATGATGCTGCGAGTTCTGATCTTGAGTCTTACCCTGTTTACCGGTTTTGCCCACGCGACTGTCCTGCAGCGCCCGATCTCTCTGGATACCGGGAGCGGTGAGCTTTTCGGCTCGCTGTTGCTGCCAAAATCCGACAATCCGGTGCCGGTTGTCCTGATCCTCGCCGGCTCCGGTCCTACAGATCGTGACGGCAATAACCCCGATGGCGGGCGCAATGACAGCCTCAAGCGGCTGGCCTGGGTGCTGGCCAAACACAACATCGCCAGCGTGCGCTACGACAAGCGCGGGGTGGCTGCGAGCCGGCCGGCCACACCTGACGAGCGCAATCTGTCTGTGGAGGGCTACGTTGACGACGCTGTAGCGTGGAGCCAGAAGCTGAAAAGCGATCCGCGCTTCGGCCCATTGATTGTGCTCGGCCACAGTGAAGGCGCCCTGATCGCTACCCTCGCCGCCCCGCGCGCAGATGCTGCTGCGCTGATTTCGTTGTCCGGCAGTGCCCGCCCGGTGGATCAGGTAATCCGCGAGCAACTGGCGCGCAGCCTGCCGCCACCGTTGATGTTGCGCAGCAACCAGATTCTCGACAGCCTCAAGGCCGGTCACACCGATGCCGACGTGCCGGCGCCGTTGCAACCGATCTTCCGCCCGAGCGTGCAGCCGTATCTGATTTCGCTGTTCCGCCAGGACCCGGCCAAGGCTTTTGCGCAACTGAAGATGCCGGCGCTGATCGTCCAGGGCAGCAACGACATGCAGGTCGGCGTCGGCGATGCGCAGGCGCTGAAAGCCGCCAAACCCGACGCCGAACTGGTGGTGATCGAAGGTATGAACCACGTCATGCGCATCGTCCCCGCCGATGTGAAGCGGCAATTGGCCTCGTACAAGGACCCCAATTTGCCACTGGCGGCGGAACTGGGCGGCAAACTCATCGAATTTATTGACGGCATTCGCAACCGTTAACCGTAGTTTGCCCTCCAGTCCTGCAAAAAACGGCCGATAAGCCTTTGTCGCCAGCGTACCGGCTGGCGACAAGCAGAGCTTGGACAGGATCTCGCCGTTATGACTGATACCCCGACTTCACCCGACACCACCGCTGAAAAAGACGCACCGCCAGCGGTCGAGCTGCCATGGGCGGACGTCAGCGTCGAGCACCACAAGATGCTCCGCCTGGCCCCACTGCAGACTGATCGTCACACTGGTGGCCGGCCTTTGCGCTTTGTCGAATTCGGCTATGCCGAGCGCAACAGCAAAGAACACAGCCTGATGCGCATGGCGATCAAACTGCCCGGTCAGCGCGTGCGCAAAGAGCAGAACCACCTCGACGTGTGGGTCGATCACACCAGCAAACGTGTGCACTTCGGCCCCGACAGCGGTTTGCAGATCGAACCGTTGAACCGTGGCATCGGCCGTTTCATGGCCGCGCAAGGCATCAACTGGGCGAAAAAACGCTGGCCCGCCTACACCGTCGACGGCATGGACTTGAACAACAAGGACGCGCTGAACGAAGACACCCGCCTGCGTCGCGATCACTTCTTGCGCGTGCATGGTTTTGACGTGGTCTACGCCGACGCCCAGCATTTGAAGGGCAGCGTCAAAGAGGTGCAGGTCGGTGACCTGCTGGGCGACTGGAACAGCGAAAAGCTGCAGATCGTCGAGATTCTCGAAGCGGCGCAGATGCTGCAACAGGCCGAGCAGAACCTGGCCGAGCAGGAAGTGAAGCTGAAGAAGCAGGAAGAGAAGGTCAGCAAGTTCAAGCGTGAAGACGCTGGATTGCGCTTTACCATTACCTGTCTGGTGGCGTTTGCGGTGTTTCAGGCGGGGTTGTTGATCTGGATTGCTACGCACCGCTGAAATCAGCGTTGACCTGTGGCGAGGGAGCTTGCTCCCGCTCGACTGCGAAGCAGTCGTAAAACATGCACATGCGGTATGTCTGGTGCACCGTCATTGCATATTTTGGGTCTGCTTCGCAGACCAGCGGGAGCAAGCTCCCTCGCCACAAAAGTCAGTCAGGTCAGACGCGGGAAGCGAACAAGGCCTGATGATCGCGGCACTGCTCCGCCGTCAGCATGAACACGCCATGCCCGCCGCGCTCGAAATCGAGCCAGGCGAAGTCGACTTCCGGGTACAACGCTTCGACGTGTACCTGACTATTGCCCACTTCAACGATCAACAGCCCCTTCTCGGTCAGGTGATCCGCCGCTTCGGCGAGCATCCGCCGTACCAGGTTCAGACCATCATCACCGCAGGCCAGACCCAGCTCCGGTTCGTGCTGGTATTCGTCCGGCATGTCGGCGAAATCTTCGGCATCAACGTACGGCGGGTTCGACACGATCAGGTCGAAACGCTGCCCCGGCAGGCCATCGAAACCATCGCCCTGCACGGTGTACACACGCTCATCGACGCCATGGCGCTCAATGTTCTGGTTGGCCACTTCCAGCGCTTCGAACGACAGGTCCGCCAGCACCACTTCGGCGTTCTGGAACTCGTAGGCACAGGCGATACCGATGCAGCCCGAGCCGGTGCACAGGTCGAGGATGCGTGCCGGCTCGTCGCCGATCCACGGTGCGAAGCGGTTTTCGATCAGCTCGCCAATCGGCGAACGCGGGATCAGCACGCGCTCATCGACGATGAACGACATGCCGCAGAACCACGCCTCGCCCAGCAGGTACGCAGTCGGGATGCGCTCTTCGATGCGGCGCTTGAGCAGGCGTTGCAGGTTGACCAGTTCGTCGTCTTCCAACGCACAGTCGAGGTAGCTGTCGGCGATCTCCCACGGCAGGTGCAAGGCACCGAGCACCAACTGCCGGGCTTCATCCCAGGCGTTGTCGGTGCCATGGCCGAAAAACAGATCCTCCCCATGGAAGCGGCTGACGGCCCAACGGATGTGGTCGCGCAGGGTACGAAGTCGGGAAGTGATCACGGGGCAGAACTCCAGAAAAAACGACTGGCGATTCTACCAGCCAAAACGCGTCACGACGACGCGGGAAACATTCGCGGCCGACAGTAGGACTTTTCTGTTTTTTGCATCAGCTATTGAACAGAACGTGTAACTTGACAAGGCTGCAGGCCAGTAACGACGCTGCCTACGATGGTAGCGGTTCACAGAACCGCTCAGCCAGAGGACAATGCCGCAAAAGCCCCACCCCAAGGAGCCCCGAATGTCCGTTCCAAAAACGATGTTTCAACTCAGCGGCCGCGGTTACGCAGCGGCCACACTGAGCCATGCCACCGTGGTCATCATCGATGCCCAGAAAGAGTACCTCAGTGGCCCGCTGGCCCTGAGCGGCATGGACGCGGCCGTCGCGAACATCAAACAACTGGTCGCCGCGGCCCGTGCAGCCGGTCGGCCGATCGTGCACGTGCGTCATCTCGGCACCGTCGGTGGCCTGTTCGACCCGCAGGGCGAACGCGGCGAATTCATCCCCGGCCTTGAGCCACAAGGTGACGAAACCATCATCGGCAAACTGCTGCCGAGCGCGTTCCACGGCACCGAACTGCTCGACCGTTTGCAGAATCTTGGCTCGCTGGACCTGATCGTCTGCGGTTTCATGAGCCACTCCAGCGTCAGCACCACCGTGCGCGCGGCGAAGAACCTGGGCTTCCGTTGCACCCTGGTCGAAGACGCCTGCGCTACCCGTGACCTGCCGTTCAAGGGCCGCGTGCTCAGCGCCGCCGTGGTGCAGGAAGCGGAAATGGCGATCATGGCCGACAACTTCGCCACCCTTGCCCTGACTCAAGATCTGATCTGATCTGCTCTGATGAGCGGCTCAGCACGCCGCTCATCCGCAAAAGCCTCGCATTTGCTTCAATTGCCTTAGCCTCAGGAACAACCCGGTCAACTCCCGGTCGAAGGGCCGATACCCATTGAGGAAGGTCGGAATGAAGTTATCCGATGGATTTGACGCACGCCGCTTGCGGCCCAAAGGCCAAAGTAACTGGCGTTTTCGATTCGGCGCATCGATCGCCGCCATTCTGGCGACGTTCGGTGTGCTGCTGGCGATGGCCGGTGCCGCCAGCCTGCTGGGGCGCCCGCCGGCGCTCGGCGACTTGAATGCCACGCCGACGGGTTCGGCGATCATTCTCGCGGTCGGCTTGTTGTTCCTGTATTTCGGCGTGGCCCTGTGGCGTCGATGCCGGCGGCGCGCCCGGCAATCGCGGGAGCTGAACATGTCCCCGCACCTGATGAAAAAACACGACTGACTCCACGGCCTGGCTTTTTGCCGGGCCGTTTTGTTTCGACTTGGGTAAACTGGCCGCCCTTCGCGGAGGCTGACATGCAAGACGACGATTTTTCCCTGTTCAAAAGTGCGATCCAAGGCGTCAAGCCGATCAAGCACGACCGCGCCGACACCGGCAAACCCAAGGCTGACCGCGCGCAGATCGCCAAACTGCGCCAGTCCGCCACCGTGCGCACCGACACCACCACCGTGGATGGCCTGTCCGATCAGTTCGTGATCGACGTCGGCCCCGAAGACGAGTTGATGTGGGCCCGCGACGGGGTGCAGGAAAGCCAGATGCGCAAGCTCAAGATCGGCCAGATCCCGTTCGAAGGCAGCCTCGACCTGCACGGCATGAACGTCGAAAAAGCCCGCGAGACCCTCTGGGCGTTTCTCGCCGAAGCGACCAAATTCGAAATCCGCTGCGTGCGCGTCACCCACGGCAAGGCCGTGCGCCTGGACGGCAAGCGGCCGATGATCAAAAGCCACGTCAACACCTGGCTGCGCCAGCATCCGCAAGTGCTCGGTTTCACCTCGTGCCAGGCGAAACACGGCGGTGCCGGCGCGGTGTACGTGATGCTCAAACGCACCATGATGGAAGGCCGCGACGAATAATCGCGTTACACCGAACTTGCAGGGTTGTGTCCGCCACCGTACCCTTGCCCTTTGCGAAAATCCCCACAGGTAGTTTCATGTCCCTGGAACAGAATTACACCGCGATTCTCGGCCAACTGGGCGAGGACGTGTCCCGCGAGGGCCTGCTCGACACGCCAAAGCGTGCCGCCAAAGCCATGCAGTACCTCTGCCGCGGTTATGAACAGACGCTCGAAGAGGTCACCAACGGTGCCCTGTTCAGCTCCGACAACAGCGAGATGGTGCTGGTCAAGGACATCGAGCTGTACTCGTTGTGCGAACACCACCTGCTGCCGTTCATCGGCAAGGCGCACGTTGCGTACATCCCGAGCGGCAAGGTGCTGGGCCTGTCGAAGGTCGCGCGGATCGTCGACATGTACGCCCGCCGCCTGCAGATCCAGGAAAACCTCAGCCGCCAGATCGCCGATGCGGTGATGCAAGTCACCGGTGCGCTGGGCGTTGCCGTGGTGATCGAGGCCAAACACATGTGCATGATGATGCGCGGTGTCGAGAAACAGAATTCGTCGATGATCACTTCGGTGATGCTCGGTGAGTTCCGCGAAAACGCGGCGACTCGCAGCGAGTTCCTCAGCCTGATCAAGTAATCGGCTGCAGAAAAAAACCGGCGTTGATCGCCGGTTTTTTTTCGTCCGTGAAAAATCGGGTAAGCTGCGCGCCCTTCTCTCTTTGCACCGTGAGGCTTTCAACGTGTTCGTAAAAGCGCTTCGTGTCGGCCTTGGCCAACTGATTATCTTCATCGACTTCATCACCCGCCCGGGCAAGAAACAGCGCCCGGCCGAGGTACAGGCGCAAGTCAACGCCGCCGCCAAAGGCCTGACCCTGTATCAGTTCCACGCCTGCCCGTTCTGCGTGAAAACCCGTCGTACGCTGCGTCGCCTGAATGTGCCGGTCGCACTGAAGGACGCGAAGAACAATGAACAGGATCGCCAGACGCTGCTTGACCAGGGCGGCAAGATCAAAGTGCCGTGCCTGCGCATTGAAGAGAATGGGCAGACGACCTGGATGTATGAGTCCAAGGTGATCATTGATTATCTGGATAAGCGGTTTGCGGCGGTCTGAGTCTTTTTGGGTGCATTTGAAGGCCCTATCGCGAGCAGGCTCACTCCTACAATTGGAATGCGTTCTCCTGTAGGAGTGAGCCTGCTCGCGATGAGGCACTTGAGGGCACCATAAATCCCAGACAAAAATAAACCGGCCCTCGAGCCGGTTTATTTGTTTTTCACGCCGCTTTATTTATCTGCGCCTGCCTCACCACCGCCGCCAACCGCTTCAACCCTTCATCCAGTCGCGCCGGGTCGATGTGGCTGAAATTCAAACGCAGGTGCCCGAGGTTTTTATCCGGTTCGGGAAAGAACGGCTCGCCCGGCATGAACGCCACATCATTGGCCAGCGCCTCGTTGAGCAACGTCCGCGTATCCAGCGGTTGCTTCAGCGTCAGCCAGAAAAACAACCCGCCCTGTGGCATGTTCCAGTTCGCCAGATCGGAAAAGTGCGTTTCCAGCGCTGACTGGAAAGCATCCCGCCGCTGCCGGTAAAAGCCGCGCAACTCGCTCAGGTGCTGCTGATATTTTTCACTGCCGATCCATTGCAGCGCCTGCCACTGGCCGATGCGGTTGGTGTGCAGATCCGCCGATTGCTTGAGCTTGAGCAAATGCGGAAACAGGTCCGGGCTGGCGATCAGGTAGCCGACGCGCAAACCCGGCAGCAAGGTTTTCGACACGGTGCCGGTGTAGATCCAGCTGGCTTTCTGCAAACGCCCGGCAATCGGTTTGGCGCTGCCGCCATCGAACGTCAATTCGCGGTACGGCTCGTCTTCGATCAGGGTCACGCCGAATTCATCGAGCAATGCGGCGACGGCGGCGCGCTTGGCTTCGCTGTAGCGCACGGCGGAGGGGTTCTGGAACGTCGGGATCAGGTAGATGAACGCCGGGCGATGTTGCTCAAGGCGACTGCGCAGTTGGGCCAGATTCGGGCCATCGGCCTCTTGCGGCACGGTCAGGCACTCGGCGCCGAACAGCTGGAAGATCTGCAGCGCGGCCAGATAGGTCGGCGCCTCCAGCAGGATTTCGGTGCCTTTGTCGATGTATAACTTGGCCGCCAGATCCAGGGTCTGCTGGGAACCGCTGACCACCAGCACCTGACTCGCCGTACACTCCAGCCCCAACGCTCGCGCCTGCGCCGCCAGCGCTTCACGCAGCGCCGGCTCGCCTTCACTCATGCCGTACTGACCAAGCGCCAGCGGCATGTCGGCCCATTCGACTTTCGGCAACATGGCTTCGGCGGGAAGGCCGCCGGCAAACGACATCACCTCCGGGCGCTGGGCGGCGGCGAGGATTTCACGGATCAGAGAACTTTTAAGGCGCGAAACACGTTCGGAAAAAGCCATGGGAGTCACCGGTAGCGAGGCCTGGGAAAAATGAGTCAAACTGGTTGACTGAAACTACGACAGCTTGAGCGAGTACGTCAACATGCTTGACCTTAAAAACCCCGCCAGCCAGCAACAGGCGATGGAAGCGTTTTTCTTCGGCTATCAGGCGTTCACCGCCAAGGCTGATGAAATGCTCGAGCGACGCGGCCTGTCCCGGGTGCATCAGCGGATTGTGTTTTTCATCGCGCGTTATCCAAATTTGAGTGTGAAGGAATTGCTGGGCTTGCTCGGCGTCAGCAAACAGGCGCTGAACATGCCGTTGCGCCAGTTGCAGGAAATGCATCTGGTGCAGAGCGTGGCGTCGGAGGCAGACAAGCGTAAGCGTCTGCTGGAGCTGACTACTGAAGGTGAGAAGTTTGAGCAGGCGTTGCGGCGTGAGCAGGTGAAATTGCTCGAGCGGGTGTTTGCTGAAGCTGGCGAGGCGGCGGTGAATGGGTGGTTGGCGGTGAATATGGCACTTGGGAGCTCCCAGTCACATCTTGATTGACTGGACTGGCCTCTTCGGGAGCAAGCCCCCTCCCACAGGGTTCTGCGGGTTACCCATGATTCGGGTCCACTGGAGATCCACTGTGGGAGGGGGCTTGCTCCCGAAGAGGCCAGAACAGGCGATATATCCCTATCGCCTGACCTTTCGTAAACAAAACCAAAAACAATATTTGCTTTATTTGTACACAAAAGCATAATCCACTGCGTGCGAGTTCCTGACCGCATGGTCAACAAATTCGCGTATGCCTCAAAGGGCTGCTGCCACCCCTCATGGGTCCGGCCCTGGAAATAACAATAAAACTCTTGAGGAGTACTCGCTGTGGAAAGCCGCAAATCCGAAGCATCGACGCTGGAACTCTCGCCGCCCTTACGCACAGGCGTGCTGGAGCGCATCTTCAAACTCAGCTTGCATGGCACCACGGTGAAGACCGAGCTGATTGCCGGTCTGACAACCTTCATCACCATGGCTTACATCATCTTCGTCAACCCGAACATCATGGCCGATGCCGGGATCGATCACGGTGCAGCCTTCGTCGCCACCTGCATCGCCGCCGCACTCGGCTGCCTGCTGATGGGCCTGTACGCCAACTGGCCGGTGGGCCTGGCACCGGGCATGGGCCTCAACGCCTTCTTCACTTACACCGTGGTCGGCACCATGGGCTACAACTGGGAAACCGCGCTTGGTGCGGTGTTCGTTTCCGGTGTGTTGTTCATGGTCCTGACCTTCTCGCGGATTCGCGAATGGCTGCTCAACAGCATTCCGGTCAGCCTGCGCTTTGCGATGGGCGCTGGCGTCGGCCTGTTCCTCGGGCTGATTGGTCTGAAAACCGCCGGTATCGTCGTCGACAGCCCGGCCACCCTGATCAAACTCGGCTCCCTGCGTGAACCCGGCCCGCTGCTGGCGGCGATCTGCTTCCTGATGATCGCGATCCTCAGCTACCACAAAGTCTTCGGCGCGATCCTCATCAGCATCATCACCGTGACCCTCGCCGGTTGGGGCCTGGGCATCGTGCACTACGAAGGGATCATGTCGACCCCGCCAAGCCTGGCACCGACCTTCATGGCAATGAACGTCGCCGGTGTGTTCAACGTCAGCATGATCAGCGTGGTGCTGGCTTTCCTCTTCGTACACATGTTCGACACCGCCGGCACCCTGATGGGCGTGGCCCAGCGCGCCAATCTGGTCAACGCGGACGGGCGTATCGAAAACCTTTCCCGGGCGATGAAAGCCGACAGCGCCTCCAGCGTCTTCGGCGCGGTGGTCGGTGTCCCTCCGGTAACAAGCTATGTGGAAAGTGCCGCTGGCGTAGCCGCTGGTGGTCGGACTGGTCTTACCGCAGTCACCGTGGGTGTGCTATTTATAGCCGCGATGTTTTTCGCACCGCTGGCCGGGATGATTCCGGCTTACGCCACCGCCGGTGCGCTGATTTATGTCGCGATGCTGATGATGGGCGGCATGGCCCACATCGAATGGGATGAAGCCACTGACGCCATCCCGGCGATCGTCACCGCGATCATGATGCCGCTGACCTTCTCGGTCGCCGACGGCATCGCGCTGGGCTTCATCACCTACGTGGCGTTGAAGGCCGGTACCGGCAAGTACAAGGAAATTTCCGTCAGCCTGTGGGTGCTCTGCGCGATCTTTATCGCCAAGTTCATCTTCTTGTAAGCGTCACGCGGTTCAAGCGTCAAACCAGCCTCACCCTCGCGGGTGGGGCTTTTGCACATTCTTGAGTACAACAAAAAAAGGAGCAAAGTGATGAGTCTGGAAACCTGGCTGCTGTTCAGCGGCGCGGCATTGGTGGTGATCCTGATTCCGGGGCCGCTGTCATTGCTGATGATCAGCAACAGTCTGAACTACGGCTTGCGCCGCTCTTACCCGGCATTTCTCGGCGGCGTGATCGCCTCGATCTGCCTGCTCAGTGCATCGGCGCTGGGCCTCGGCGCCCTGCTGCTGGCGTCGGAGCAATTGTTCAGCGCCCTGAAGATCGTCGGCGCGCTGTACCTGTTCTACCTCGCCTGGCAGAGCTGGCAGCAATCGCGTCAGCCGTCGGTAGGCGCCGAAGTGCCGCAAGCCGCGCCGGTACCACGTTTCCGCACACTGTTCGGCCGCGCATTTGTCTTGGGCGCGAGCAATCCGAAGGACATTCTGTTTTTCGCCGCGTTTCTGCCGCAGTTCCTCAGCGCACAACAGCCGTTCCTGCCGCAGTTGCTGATCATGATTGCGACGTGGGTGGTGCTGGATCTGTGCTGCAAACTGGCTTACGGGCTGGGCGCGCATGGTGCGGCGCGTTATCTGCGCAGCGGCAAGGGGCAGAGCTGGTTCAACCGGGTGAGTGCCGGACTGTTCAGTGGTGCCGGTGCTGCGTCGCTGTTGAGCCGCTGACAGCAAAAGCTTCGCGAGCAAGCCCGCTCCCACATTTGGAATGCATTCCCTTGTGAGAGCGGGCTTGCTCGCGAAGGCGTCAGACCAGACAGCACTTTCCTCCAAGCGAAAAAAAGCCCGCAGTGTGAGCGGGCGAAAGACCAAAGAAGCTATATGCGCAGTCGCTTCCCGGTGGGGGCAGCTGCTTGGGGGTCAGCTGCCCCGATAGGTGGAATAGCTGTAAGGCGAGATCAGCAGGGGTACGTGGTAATGATCCTGCTCGGCGGAGATGCCGAAACGCAGCACCACCACGTCGAGGAACGCCGGCTCCGGCAGTTGCACGCCACGGGCGCGGTAGTAATCGCCGGCATGGAACTGCACCTGATAGACCCCGGTGCGGTAGTCATCGCCTTGCAGCAGCGGCGCATCGACCCGGCCATCGCTGTTGGTTATCGCACTGGCGACCAATTCCAGGTGCGAACCTTCAACGCGGTACAGCTCGACCTTGATCGAGCTGCCCGGGCAACCGTGTGCAGCGTCCAAAACGTGTGTTGTCAAACGTCCCATTGATTCTGCGCGCCTGGCCGCAAAGAGCAGTCAGACTTCGCGCCTCCCGAAGTCAGGTAAAAAGGAGACCGCACCGATTCGGAGCACGAAAAGTTGCGGCGAGCGACTGATTAAGACACTTTTCAAAAAAATTGTACACAATAAAAACGACATTTTTCACCTCACCCCCGCCATTCGGGCGTTTACCCCTGATCTACCCCTCAAGCGCCTGCCTATTGAACCTCACAGCCATTAGCTGACTGATCAGGCAGGTTTCTTGCAGGTTTACGCCATTAGCAGCAAAAGATGACAGTCGGTGAAAAATGCGAAAATTCAGGCTTACAAATTGCGAGTAAAGTTGTATACAATCAGCCCATCGCTGTGACGCCAGCCTGTGCAGGCCGTTACACAAACCTGTCAACGAATAAGAAGGAAGACTGCAGTGAGCGCTGACTACCCACGCGACCTGATCGGTTACGGCAGTAACCCTCCTCACCCACACTGGCCGGGCAACGCGCGCATCGCCCTGTCCTTCGTGCTCAATTACGAAGAAGGCGGCGAGCGCAACATTCTGCACGGCGACAAAGAATCCGAAGCCTTCCTCTCCGAGATGGTCGCTGCTCAACCGCTGCAAGGCGCACGCAACATGAGCATGGAATCGCTTTACGAGTATGGCAGCCGCGCCGGCGTCTGGCGGATCCTGAAACTGTTCAAGGAATTCGACATTCCACTGACCATCTTCGCCGTGGCCATGGCCGCCCAGCGCCACCCGGACGTGATCCGCGCGATGGTTGAAGCCGGTCACGAGATCTGCAGCCACGGCTACCGCTGGATCGACTACCAGTACATGGACGAGGCGCAGGAGCGCGAGCACATGCTCGAAGCGATCCGCATCCTCACCGAACTCACCGGCGAGCGCCCACTGGGCTGGTACACCGGCCGCACCGGCCCGAATACCCGGCGCCTGGTGATGGAAGAAGGTGGTTTCCTCTACGACTGCGACACCTACGACGACGACCTGCCTTACTGGGAACCGAACAACCCGACCGGCAAGCCGCACCTGGTGATCCCGTACACCCTCGACACCAACGACATGCGCTTCACCCAGGTGCAGGGTTTCAACAAGGGCGACGATTTCTTCGAATATCTCAAAGACGCGTTCGACGTACTGTACGCCGAGGGCGCCGAAGCGCCGAAGATGCTTTCGATCGGTCTGCACTGCCGGCTGATCGGCCGTCCGGCGCGTCTGGCCTCGCTCAAGCGCTTCATCGAATACGCCAAAAGTCATGAACAGGTGTGGTTCAGCCGTCGCGTCGACATCGCGCGTCACTGGCACGAAACCCACCCGTACCAAGGGGCCGCCCAATGAGCCGCTTTCAAACCCTGCAACCGTCGACCCTGAGCCGCGACGCCTTCGTCAAAGCCTTCGCCGACATCTACGAACATTCGCCATGGGTGGCCGAGAAGGCCTACGACCTGGGCGCGGACGCGTCGATCAACGAGATCGAAACCCTGCACCAGCGCATGAGCGACATCTTGTTGAGCGCCGATCACGCCAGTCAACTGGCACTGATCAATGCTCACCCGGACCTGGCCGGCAAAGCTGCCGTCCAGGGCCAACTGACCGAAGCCAGCACCAATGAACAGGCTGGCGCCGGTATTCACCAATGCACGGCCGAAGAGTTTCAGCGCTTCACCGAGCTGAACGACGCCTACAAGGCCAAGTTCAAGTTTCCCTTCATCATGGCGGTAAAAGGCAGCAACCGGCATCAGATCCTCGCGGCGTTCGAAACGCGCATTCACAACTCGGTCGACACCGAATTCAAATGCGCGCTGGCGGAGATCAATAAGATCGCCCTGTTCCGTTTACTGACTCTCTAGCGAAGCCTGGCCCGAGTGCATCAAACGCGGAGAGCACCCAGGGCCTTGCAAGCATCCCCAGCCAACTTATTAAAGGCAGACAAGAAGAATGAAAGCTTACGCCGTACCTTTCGAGAAGTTCGTCAACCTGGCCGATGCCCGTCTGGGCACCAAAATCATCTCGGTCACCGATGACTGGTTCGCAGACGCCAATCGTCTGTTTCAGCCGACCCCGGCCGTGTGGAAGGAGGGGGTGTTCGACGACAACGGCAAGTGGATGGACGGCTGGGAATCGCGTCGCAAGCGCTTTGAAGGCTACGACAGCGCGGTGATCCGTCTGGGCGTACCGGGCTCGATCAAAGGCGTGGACATCGACACCTCATTCTTCACCGGCAACTTCCCGCCATCGGCCTCGCTGGAAGCGTGCTTCCTGGCCTCGGGCGAGCCGGACGAAAACACCCAGTGGACTGAAGTGCTGTCGGCCGTCGAGCTGCAAGGCAACAGCCACCACTACCACGAAATCAGCAATGACCAAGCGTTCAGCCACTTGCGCTTCAACATCTACCCGGACGGCGGTGTCGCCCGTCTGCGTGTGTACGGCATTCCGTTCCGCGACTGGTCGGCTGTTGGGGACAACGAACAGGTTGACCTGGCAGCAGCCCTCAACGGTGGCCGCGCCCTCGCCTGCTCCGACGAACACTTCGGTCGCATGAGCAACATCCTCAACCCGGGCCGTGGCATCAACATGGGCGACGGCTGGGAAACCGCACGTCGTCGCACCCCAGGCAATGACTGGGTGATCGTCGCGCTGGGCCATCCGGGCGAGATCGAAAAAATCATCGTCGACACCCTGCACTTCAAGGGCAACTACCCGGACACCTGCTCGATCCAGGGCGCGTTCGTCAAGGGCGGTACCGACAGCCAGATCGAAACCCAGTCGCTGTTCTGGCGTGAACTGCTGCCGAGCCAAAAACTGGAAATGCACGCCGAACACACCTTCGTCGAGCAGATCAAGGCACTGGGCCCGATCACCCACATCCGTCTGAACGTGTTCCCGGATGGTGGCGTGAGTCGCCTGCGCGTTTTGGGCAAGGTCGCGAAGTAAGCAGTGAAACCATTCGCGAGCAGGCTCGCTCCCACAGGAGACTGCATTCCAAATGTGGGAGCGAGCCTGCTCGCGAAGGCGTCAGAACAGTCAACACAGAATTCGGAAAAGAACAGCATGCGCACACTAACGATTGAACCGCTGACCAAAGAAGCCTTCGCCCCCTTCGGTGACGTGATCGAAACCGACGGCAGCGACCACTTCATGATCAACAACGGTTCGACCATGCGCTTCCACAAACTGGCGACGGTCGAAACCGCTACGCCTGAGGACAACGCGATCATCAGCATCTTCCGCGCCGACGCGCAGGACATGCCGCTGACCGTGAGCATGCTGGAACGCCATCCGCTGGGCAGCCAGGCTTTCATCCCGCTGCTCGGCAACCCCTTTCTGATCGTGGTCGCGCCACTTGGCGATGTACCTGTATCAGGCTTGGTCCGAGCCTTCGTCACCAACGGCAGGCAGGGCATCAATTACCATCGCGGCGTCTGGCACCACCCGGTGCTGACGATCGAAAAGCGGGATGACTTCCTGGTGGTTGATCGCAGTGGCACAGGCAATAACTGCGATGAGCATTTTTTCAAAGAGGATGAGCGTCTGATCCTCGCCCCCCACCAATAAGAGAAGGTCTGATCACTCGACAACAAGAGTGACAGGCGAGAGGTAAAGACTGTGGAAGCACATCTGTTGGAATGGCTGAACCTGAGCGTGCGCTGGGTTCACATGATCACTGGCGTGGCCTGGATCGGCGCGTCGTTCTACTTCGTCTGGCTGGAGAACAACCTCAACCGCGTCAACCCGAAAACCGGTCTGGCCGGTGATCTGTGGGCAATCCACGGCGGCGGTATCTATCACCTGGAAAAATACAAACTGGCCCCACCGTCGATGCCGGAGAACCTGCACTGGTTCAAATGGGAAGCCTACTTCACCTGGATGTCGGGGATCGCGCTGCTGTGCGTGGTGTTCTACTCCAATCCCGTGCTCTACCTCGTGGCACCCGGCAGCGGCCTGACCGGCCCTGAAGGCGTGGCCATCGGCATCGGTTCGCTGATCGCCGGCTGGTTCATCTACGACTTCCTCTGCGATTCGGCTCTGGGCAAGAAACCCGCCCTGCTCGGCTTTATCCTGTTCGTGCTGATCATCGGCGCGGCGTATGGCTTCAGCAAGGTGTTCAGTGGTCGGGGTGCGTATCTGCACGTCGGCGCGATCATCGGCACCATCATGGTCGGCAACGTGTTCCGCATTATCATGCCGGCGCAGCGTGCACTGGTCGCGGCGATTGCCGAGAACCGCACACCGGATCCGGCGCTACCCGCCAAAGGCCTGCTGCGTTCGCGTCACAACAACTACTTCACCCTGCCGGTGCTGTTCATCATGATCAGCAACCACTTCCCGAGCACTTACGGCAGCCAGTACAACTGGTTGATCCTCGCCGGGATCGCGGTGTTGGCGGTGTTGGTGCGTCACTACTTCAACACCCGTCACGACAGCCACAAGTTTGCCTGGACCCTGCCGGTGGCAGCGGTGGGCATGATCACCCTGGCGTACGTCACCGGCCCTGCGCCGATGCCGACCGCACCGGACGTGGCCAAGGCACCGGCGAAAATCGAGTACCAGCCACTGCCGGAAACGGCACTGGGCGGTGGCGCGAAACCGGCTGAAGCGGCGGCACCTGCAGCGCCAGCAGCAGCCCCTGCTGCGGCACCGGCGCAAGCGTCCAACGCAGGTCCTGCGTTCGACAAGGTGCACAACGTAATCCAGGAACGCTGCGCGGTCTGCCATTCGGCCAAACCGACCAGCCCGCTGTTCAGCGCGGCGCCCGCCGGTGTGATGTTCGACACCCCCGAGCAGATCCGTCAGAACGCGGCGCGGATCCAGGCGCAAGCCATCACCACGCAGATCATGCCACTGGGCAACATCACGCAGATGACCCAGCAGGAACGTGACCTGATCGGTGCATGGATCGCCCAGGGAGCCCAGACCAACTAAGCAACAAAGCTTCGCGAGCAGGCTCGCTCCCACAGAGATCGCGCAATTCCTGTGGGAGCGAGCCTGCTCGCGAATCGCCTTAACGCGGTTTACCTGATGCAAAGAAACAGCTGTGAGCCACCCGGCAGCTGTTCAATCACAAGAATAAAAAAGATCCGAGGTGTTGCATGTCCGAGCTGTCCAAAGCGCGCATCCCCGACGCACCCGCCATTCAGCGTTTGCCCCTTTTGCAACTGATCCTGGTCGGTTTGCAACATGTTCTGCTGATGTACGGCGGTGCCATCGCGGTGCCGTTGATCATCGGACAGGCCGCTGGCCTGAGTCGTGAAGAAATTGCCTTCCTGATCAACGCCGACCTGCTGGTCGCCGGTATCGCCACCATCGTCCAGTCGCTGGGTATCGGCCCGATGGGCATCCGCATGCCGGTGATGATGGGCGCCAGTTTCGCGGCCGTCGGCAGCATGGTCGCCATGGCCGGCATGCCCGGTATCGGTCTGCAAGGGATCTTCGGCGCGACCATCGCCGCCGGGTTCTTCGGCATGCTCATCGCGCCGTTCATGTCCAAGGTCGTGCGCTTCTTCCCGCCTTTGGTGACCGGCACAGTCATCACCTCGATCGGTTTGTCGCTGTTCCCTGTGGCCGTGAATTGGGCCGGTGGCGGTGCCGCCGCGGCGCAATTCGGCTCGCCGATTTACCTGGCCATCGCCGCTCTGGTGCTGGCGACGATTCTGCTGATCCACCGCTTCATGCGCGGCTTCTGGGTGAATATTTCCGTGTTGATCGGCATGTGCCTGGGCTACGTGCTCTGCGGTGCGATCGGCATGGTCGACCTGAGCGGCATGGCCAACGCGCCATGGGTTCAGTTCGTCACCCCGCTGCACTTCGGCATGCCGAAATTCGAACTCGCGCCAATTCTGTCGATGTGCCTGGTGGTGGTGATCATCTTCGTCGAGTCCACCGGGATGTTCCTCGCGCTGGGCAAGATCACCGGCCAGGAAGTCTGCCCGCGCATGCTGCGGCGCGGCCTGCTGTGCGATGCCGGCGCCTCGTTCGTTGCCGGTTTCTTCAACACGTTCACCCATTCCTCGTTCGCGCAGAACATCGGCCTGGTGCAGATGACCGGCGTGCGTTGCCGTTCGGTGACCATCGTTGCCGGTGGCCTGCTGATCGTGCTCAGCCTGCTGCCGAAAGCCGCATTCCTGGTGGCGTCGATTCCGCCGGCGGTGTTGGGCGGTGCGGCGATCGCGATGTTCGGCATGGTTGCTGCCACTGGGATCAAGATTCTTCAGGAAGCCGACATCGGTGACCGTCGCAACCAGTTGCTGGTGGCAGTGAGCATCGGCATGGGCCTGATCCCGGTGGTGCGTCCGGAGTTCTTCGCGCATCTGCCGCTGTGGATGAGCCCGATCACCCACAGCGGCATCGCCATGGCCACCCTCAGCGCGCTGACCCTGAATCTGCTGTTCAACATCCTTGGCGGCGCCGAACGCGCAGCGATCAACGACTGCCACGCACATCAGCATTAACCAAGTCACCACAAAACCTTGTGGGAGCGAGCCTGCTCGCGAAAGCGTTGTGTCATTCAACAGTGATGGCGACTGACACGCCCTCTTCGCGAGCAGGCTCGCTCCCACAGGGGACGTGCAACACCCTGCCTCAACAATAAAAACAAGAGGGAGCAACCGATGATTCGCACGCAAACCAGCGTTCTGTTGAGTGGCGGCCTGCTGGCCGCGAGTCAGGCCATGGCCGGCGATTTACTGCTGTGGCAGACCAACAGCCTGAGCTATCTGTACGGCAAGAACTTCGCGATCAACCCGTCGATCCAGCAGACGGTGACGTTCGAGCACGCCGACAAGTGGAAGTACGGCGACAACTTCCTGTTCGTCGACAAGATCTTCTACAACGGCCAGGAAGACCGCAACAAAGGCCCGCACACCTTCTACGGCGAATTCACCCCTCGCTTCTCGTTCGGCAAGATCTTCGACCGGAAAATCGAGTTTGGCCCGATCAAGGACGTGCTGCTGGCGATGACCTACGAGTACGGCGAAGGCGACAGCGAGGCCTACCTGATCGGCCCCGGCTTCGACCTGAAAGTACCCGGCTTCAACTACGTGACCCTGAACATCTTCCGTCGCCACACCGAAGGCCCGCGCCCCGGCGACGGCGTCTGGCAGATCACCCCGGGCTGGTCGTACAGCGTGCCGCTGGGCAATTCCGACCTGTTGATCGACGGCTATCTGGACTGGGTCGTCGACAACGACCAGAACTCGCGCGGCACCTACCACGCCAACCTGCACATCAATCCGCAGATCAAATACGACCTCGGCAAAGCCATCGGCTGGAGCCACAAACAGCTGTATGTCGGCACCGAATACAGCTACTGGAAGAACAAATACGGCATCGAAAGCAGCCACAACCTCGACACCAACCAGAACACCGCCAGCCTGCTGGTGAAGGTGCACTTCTGAGATGGCCCGCAACCGTGCCCCATACCTGTCGTCGGTGCTCTGTTGCGGGGCACTTGAGAGCTGGCCGAGGAGTCAGTATTCTCCGCGGCCTCTTGAATTCGGTCTAAAAAAAAGCCCGGATTTAATTCCTGACCGACAAGCCAACTTATCCCGGCCCCGGTCAGTACCGAGGCATCCCGAAAACACGCGCAATCGACTGTTTTTCAGCAGCCGAACGGGCGTTTTTTTGCTTTTCGAAAGCGTTGGCCCAGCTCTTGCTATCACCAGCGAAGCTGACCGATCGGATGACTTTTGCAGCGACGAAAAAAGGCGCCACACCAGAGCGCCGATCTTAAAAAAATAAACGTGGAACACCTACTTTGGGAGCAACCGAATGAAACGTATGTGCACCAGCCTGATGCTCGCGGGATCGATGCTGGCCGGCGGCGAGGCCATGGCCGACGGCCTGCTGCAATGGCAGAACAACAGCCTGACCTACCTCTACGGCAAAGACTTCAAGGTCAACCCGGCGATCCAGCAGACCGTCACCTTCGAGCACGCCGATGCCTGGAAGTACGGGGACAACTTCCTGTTCGTCGACAAGATCTTCTACAACGGCAAGCCGGATGGCGGCGTCGGCAACAACACTTACTATGGCGAATTCAGCCCACGCCTGTCGCTGGGCAAGATCCTCGACCAGAAGATCGAATTCGGTCCGGTCAAGGATGTGCTGCTGGCGATGACTTACGAGTTCGGTGAAGGCGACGTCGAGTCGTACCTGATCGGCCCGGGTTTTGACCTGGCGATTCCAGGCTTCGACTACTTCCAGCTGAACTTCTACCAGCGCCACACCGAAGGCTCGCGCGCCGGTGACAACGTCTGGCAGATCACCCCGGTCTGGTCCTACACCATCCCGGTTGGCGACTCGAACATCCTGATCGACGGTTTCATGGACTGGGTGGTCGACAACGACGTCAACAGCAAAGGCGAATACCACGCCAACCTGCACTTCAACCCACAGGTCAAATACGACCTGGGCAAGGCGCTGAATTTCGGCGAGAAGCAGCTGTACGTCGGTGTTGAATACGACTACTGGAAAGACAAGTACGGGATCGACGACACCCGTGCGTTCACCACCAATCAGAACGTGACCAGCTTCCTGGTGAAGTTCCACTTCTGATCTTAAAAGCTTCGCGAGCAGGCTCGCTCCCACATTCGACCGAGTTCCAATGTGGGAGCGAGCCTGCTCGCGAAGGCTTCACCGCAAATCTCAGACTGGAACCACCGACTCGGTGATCCCCAGAAACTGGCACAACTCCTCACGCTTGGCCAACGCATCGCGCCGTCCCAGGTCGATCAGTTCGCTGCAATACCCCGCCTCGAACAGCAGATAACTCAGCACCCCTGCCCCACTGGTCTTGGTCGCCCCCGGCCCACGCAAAAACAGACGCAATGCCGCCGGCAATTCCTGTCGATGTCGCGCCGCGATCTCGTCGATCGGCTGACTCGGCGCAATCACCAGCACTTCCACTGGCGCCACACCCAACTCTCGGGTCGGCACGCCCTCGGGCATCAGGTGGCTGAACTGGTTCAGACGCTGCAGCAACTCGATGTCGCTCTCCAGGCTGTCAATGAACGTGCTGTTGAGCATGTGTCCGCCAATCTGCGCCAGCGTTGGCTGCTGACCGCTGTAGGCGCGCTCCAGCGGCTGCTGCGGATCAAACCCGCGCGGGTTGCCGCTGACGCCCACCACCAGCACCCGACTCGCACCCAGGTGCAGCGCCGGGCTGATCGGCGCCGACTGGCGTACCGCACCGTCGCCGAAATATTCCTCACCGATTTTCACCGGGGCAAACAGCAACGGGATCGCTGAACTGGCCAGCAGATGGTCCACCGACAATTGCGCCGGCACGCCGATCCGCCGATGGCGCAACCACGCATCGATCGTGCCGCCGCCCTGATAGAAGGTCACCGCCTGGCCCGATTCGTAGCCGAACGCGGTCACCGCCACCGCATGCAATTGCTTGCGCGCGATGGATTCGGCGATCCCGGGCATGTGCAGTTTTTCATTGAGCAGCTCGCGCAGCGGCGAACTGTTGAGCAGCGCCACCGGCAGTTGCCGACCGATGCCGAGCAGGCTGTGACTGACAAAGCGGCTGGCCTGACGGATCACCCCCGGCCAGTCGCTGCGCAGCACGCGGTGGCTGCGAAAGCCCTGCCAGAACAGTGTGAGGCGTTCGATGGCGGCGCGAAAATCGGTGGCACCACTGGCCAGGCTGACCGCATTGATCGCCCCGGCCGAAGTGCCGACGATCACCGGAAACGGATTGTCCGCGCCCAGCGGCAGCAATTCGGCAATCGCCGCCAGCACCCCCACCTGATACGCCGCCCGAGCCCCGCCGCCGGAAAGAATCAAACCTGTGACCGGTTCCGCTGGGCTCATCGCAACGCTCCATGGTGCTTGAAAGGGTGAGTGAATCAGCCGCGCCGTTTCGGGTAAAGCTTCGGCTCGCCCGGTGGACGGCTCTTGAAGCGGCGGTGCGCCCACAAGTATTGCTCAGGACAGGCGCGCAGCGCACTTTCCACCCACTGGTTGATGCGGATGCAGTCGGCTTCTTCGGTCTCGCCCGGGAAGTCTTCCAGCGGAGGATGGATCACCAACCGGTAACCGCTGCCGTCGGCCAGACGCTCCTGAGTGAACGGCACCACCAGCGCCTTGCCCAGACGGGCAAACTTGGTGGTCGCAGTCACCGTCGCCGCCTGAATGCCGAACAGCGGCACGAAGATGCTTTGCTTGGCGCCGTAATCCTGATCCGGTGCGTACCAGATCGCCCGGCCCGAACGCAGCAACTTGAGCATGCCACGCACGTCGTCACGCTCCACCGCCAGCGAATCGAGATTGTGCCGCTCACGGCCCCGACGCTGGACGAAGTCGAACAACGGGTTTTTGTGCTCGCGGTACATGCCATCGATGGTGTGCTGCTGGCCGAGCAACGCGGCGCCGATTTCCAGGGTGGTGAAGTGCGCGGCCATGAGGATCACGCCCTTGCCTTCGCGCTGGGCGTTTTGCAGATGCTCCAGGCCTTCGACGTGGGCCAGTTTGGCCAGACGCTCACGGGACCACCACCAACTCATCGCCATTTCAAAAAAAGCGATGCCGGTGGAGGCGAAGTTTTCCTTGAGCAAGCGTTTACGCTCGGCGGCGGATTTTTCCGGGAAGCACAGCTCGAGATTGCGCTTGGCGATACGCCGCCGGTCGCCGGCCACGCGATACATCAATGCGCCCAAAACACGACCGATCGTCAGTAAAACCGCATATGGCAACTGCACGACCAGCCACAACAGCCCCAGACCGCACCAGAGCGGCCAGAAGCGGGGAGAAAGAAAGGCTCTTCGAAAACGCGGGCGATCCATTAAAGCTTCCGTAAATTCAGTGGCCGCGCATTCTACATCGTTCGACCCGGCTTGCGGCTCGCGGGCGTTCTCGTTATAAGTCTCGGCACTTTTAGTGACAAGCCGTTGTATGCCGATATGAGCCAAAACGAATCGCCAGACCGAGATCCCGTGTTCCAGTTGAAGGGCAGCATGCTGGCCATCACGGTGCTGGAACTGTCCCGCAACGACCTCGACAGCCTTGATCGGCAACTGGCCGCCAAAGTCGCCCAGGCGCCGAATTTCTTCAGCAATGCACCGCTGGTCCTGGCGCTGGACAAACTGCCGCCCGGCGAAGGCGCGGTCGATCTGCCCGGCCTGATGCGCGTATGCCGTCAACATGGCCTGCGCACCCTGGCGATCCGCGCCAGCCGTATCGAAGACATCGCTGCCGCCATCGCCATCGACATCCCGGTGCTGCCGCCGTCCGGCGCCCGCGAGCGACCGCTGGAAGCGCCGGAACCGGAAGTCAAAAAGAAGCCGGAAAAGCCGCCGGAGCCAACGGTCAAACCGACCCGCGTCATCACCACGCCAGTACGTGGTGGCCAACAGATATATGCCCAGGGTGGCGATCTGGTGGTGGTGTCCTCGGTCAGTCCGGGGGCGGAACTTCTGGCCGATGGCAACATCCATGTATACGGCCCGATGCGCGGTCGCGCACTGGCCGGCGTCAAAGGCGACACCAAGGCCCGGATTTTCTGTCAGCAATTGAGCGCTGAACTGATCTCCATCGCCGGGCATTACAAGGTTTCCGAAGATTTGCGCCGCGATCCACTGTGGGGCTCCGGCGTCCAGGTCAGCCTGTCGGCCGACGTGTTGAACATCATTCGGCTTTAACGGATACTGCCGCATTTTCCAAGCAT
Organism: Pseudomonas sp. lyk4-TYG-107; assembly: GCF_030209055.1. Taxonomy (NCBI): domain Bacteria; kingdom Pseudomonadati; phylum Pseudomonadota; class Gammaproteobacteria; order Pseudomonadales; family Pseudomonadaceae; genus Pseudomonas; species Pseudomonas sp. lyk4-TYG-107. Next base: position 22,370 of record NZ_JARVST010000005.1, on the reverse strand, counting down.
CTCTAAAACGTAGCGAAAACGGCTCAAACGAAGTAGGAAAAAGGAACAAGCAGCGTTTGCCCCCGGCAAGTGCGACTTGCGCCGAATTCCAGCCAAGGCTGTCCGACTGCAGTAGTTTTCAAGAGATGTTTTTCAGGGGCTAAAAAGTCCTTCTTCCTTAGGGGTGAAACACCTTGGCCAAGATTCTCGTGGTTACATCCGGCAAGGGTGGTGTGGGTAAGACCACCACCAGCGCCGCTATCGGTACCGGCCTCGCTCTGCGCGGCCACAAAACAGTGATCGTCGACTTCGACGTGGGCCTGCGTAACCTCGACCTGATCATGGGTTGCGAGCGTCGCGTGGTGTACGACTTCGTCAACGTGGTCAACGGCGAAGCCAACCTGCAGCAGGCCCTGATCAAAGACAAGCGCCTGGAAAACCTCTACGTGCTGGCCGCCAGCCAGACCCGCGACAAAGACGCGCTGACCCAGGAAGGCGTGGAAAAGGTCCTGATGCAGTTGAAGGAAGACTTCGACTTCGTGGTCTGCGACTCCCCGGCAGGCATCGAGAAAGGCGCACACCTGGCCATGTATTTCGCCGACGAAGCGATCATCGTGACCAACCCGGAAGTGTCCTCGGTACGTGACTCCGACCGCATGCTCGGCCTGCTGGCCAGCAAATCGCGTCGTGCCGAACTCGGCGAAGAGCCGATCAAGGAACACCTCCTGCTGACCCGTTACAACCCGCAGCGCGTCAGCGATGGCGAAATGCTGGGCGTCGAAGACGTGAAGGAAATTCTGGCCGTGACCCTGCTGGGCGTCATCCCTGAGTCGCAGGCGGTCCTGAAGGCTTCCAACTCGGGCGTCCCGGTGATTCTCGACGACCAGAGCGATGCCGGTCAGGCCTACAGCGATGCCGTTGATCGTCTGCTGGGCAAAGAAAAAGAACATCGTTTCCTCGATGTTACGAAGAAGGGATTCTTCGAGCGCCTGTTTGGAGGTAGGTAATGAACCTTTTTGACTTCTTTCGTGCCAACAAAAAGCCAAGTACCGCCTCGGTAGCGAAAGAGCGTCTACAGATCATCGTGGCGCATGAGCGCGGCCAGCGCAGCACGCCGGATTACCTGCCAGCCTTGCAGAAGGAACTGGTCGACGTGATCCGCAAGTACGTCAACATCGGCAACGACGACGTACATGTTGCACTGGAAAGCCAGGGCAGTTGCTCGATTCTGGAACTCAACATCACCCTGCCCGATCGCTGAGTCGATCCGGCAGGAACGACGGCGGCTCAGGGCCATTCCCATCGCGGAATGGCCCTGAGCCGCCGTTGGCATTTGTTACGAGGCTGTTTTAATGCCGTTGTCCAACATCCGCATCATTCATCAGGACGCCGCCGTACTGGTGGTCGACAAACCGACGTTGCTGCTCTCGGTGCCCGGTCGCGCCGACGACAACAAGGACTGCCTGATCACCCGCCTGCAGGAAAACGGCTACCCGGAAGCGCGCATCGTCCATCGCCTGGACTGGGAAACCTCCGGCATCATTCTGCTGGCCCGTGACGCGGATACTCACCGCGAACTGTCGCGGCAGTTTCACGATCGTGAAACAGAGAAAGCCTACACTGCGCTCTGCTGGGGTCAGCCGGAGCTGGACAGCGGCAGCATCGACCTGCCGCTGCGCTACGATCCACCGACCAAACCGCGGCACGTGGTCGACCACGAATTCGGCAAGCATGCGCTGACCTTCTGGCGCGTACTGGAACGTTGCGGCGACTGGTGCCGCGTCGAACTGACGCCGATCACCGGTCGCTCGCACCAGTTGCGTGTGCACATGCTGTCCATCGGTCACCCGCTGTTGGGCGACGGGCTGTACGCCCATGAGCAGGCCTTGGCGGCCTGGCCGCGTCTGTGCCTGCACGCCAGCATGCTGAGCTTCACCCACCCGCAAACCGGCGAGCGTTTGCGCTTCGAATGCCCGGCACCGTTTTAAGCGTTGCCTGAGCGGCAGCGCGTTTTTTTGTACAAGGATTTTGTTTTCGGATGAGTTGTATTGATTCCCGGGTAACCCCCCTCACGAAAGTTCGTCATCAACTGCTTTACCTGGTTTACGGCAATCAGGATGTGTACCGCCGCGAAGCCAAGTTCAGCATCCTGACCGTACTGTCCCAGGCTAAAAACGGCGAGCGTCCGGCGATCCGCATTCTCACCGATCGCCCCGATGACTATGCGGGCTGGCCGGTCGACACGGTGTTGCTGGACGAAGCGACCCTGACCCGCTGGCAAGGCACCCACGGCTATCACCACCGCCGCAAGGCCTGCGCCATCGCCGCGGGCATGCAGTGGGCGGAAAAAACCCTGTTCGTCGACACCGACACCCTGTTCACCCGCCACCCGAGCCAACTGTTCAAATTCATCGAGCCGAATCGCTCGGTGATGGATCGCTTCGAGTACGACTGGAAAGATGTGCACCAGCGTCCCGACTATCAAAAACTCGGTCGCGACCTGCGCAGCCACGGCGTGACGCCGGATAACGGTTTCAAGCTCTACAACAGCGGCTTGTGCGGCGTGACCGACAGCGACTCAGCGCTGTTCGAAGAGTCGATCCGCCTGATTGATGAGTGGACACTCGGCGGCTTCGAAATCCACACCATCGAACAGATCGCCCTGTCGTATGCCATGCGCGAGCGTCAGGTGGTGGAAGCGCGCAAACACGTCTACCACTACTTCGCGGAAAAACGTTTCTTCCACGCGATGCAGACGTACTTCTTCTCCCAGCACGGCGAGCAGTTCAGCCAGCGCCTGGTGGATCTGTGCAGCGATGTGCCACGGGTCAAACCGTTCCCCTCGGCCTGGCGCCGATTGAAAATCAAATGGAAGCTGCGCCACCAGAAAGGCGCCCTGCGCAAGGTCGGTCGTGATCTGCTGTACGGCAGCGCCGCGCCGGAAGATCCGTACTACAGCGTTTGCCGACACGAATGGTGGGAATGCGCCTCGCGGGAAATTCTGCGTTGGGACGAGAGCCAGCAGAAAAAACTGCTGAGCCAGAAGTCCTGGCCGCAACAGCTGCCGCGTCCGGATAAACCGGAAGATGAAAAAGTCATCATGAACTACTTGAAAAAACGCGTAGCCGCCCGCTGATCCACATCACTCCCTGTGGGAGCGGGCTTGCTCGCGAAAGCGGTGTGTCATCCAAGAATCTGCATCTGACTCACCGCTTTCGCGAGCAAGCCCGCTCCCACCCCGATCCTGCCCGGATTCAATTCCCGGGCCGATGCGTTAAACTCGCGCCCATTGCTGTCTGGAGCTTCTTATGCGCGAAGAGTTGAACCAAGGCCTGATCGACTTCCTCAAGGCCTCCCCTACCCCGTTCCACGCCACCGCCAGCCTTGTTCAGCGTCTGGAGGCCGCCGGTTACGTGCGCCTCGACGAGCGCGAGCCGTGGACCACCGAGGCCAACGGCCGCTACTACGTCACCCGTAACGACTCCTCGATCGTCGCGATCAAAATGGGCCGCAACTCACCACTGCACGACGGGATCCGTCTGGTCGGCGCCCACACCGACAGCCCGTGTCTGCGGGTCAAGCCGCAACCGGAACTGCAACGTCAGGGCTTCTGGCAACTGGGCGTTGAAGTCTACGGCGGCGCGCTGCTGGCGCCGTGGTTTGACCGCGACCTGTCGCTGGCCGGGCGCGTTACCTTCCGTCGCGACGGCAAGGTCGAAAGCCAGTTGATCGACTTCAAGGCACCGATCGCGATCATTCCCAACCTGGCCATCCACCTGAACCGTGAAGCCAATCAAGGCTGGGCGATCAACGCGCAGACCGAGCTGCCCCCGATCCTCGCGCAATTCGCCGGCGACGAACGCGTCGACTTCCGCGCCGTGCTGACTGATCAACTGGCCCGCGAACATGGCCTGAACGCCGACGTGGTGCTGGATTACGAGCTGAGCTTCTACGACACCCAGAGCGCGGCGGTCATCGGCCTGCATGGCGACTTCATCGCCGGTGCGCGCCTGGACAACCTGCTGTCGTGCTACGCCGGCCTGCAAGCCCTGCTCACTGCCGACACCGAAGAAACCTGCGTGCTGGTGTGCAACGACCACGAAGAAGTCGGCTCCTGCTCGGCGTGCGGTGCCGATGGCCCGATGCTCGAACAGACCCTGCGCCGTCTGCTGCCGGAAGGTGACGAGTTCGTCCGCACCATCCAGAAATCGCTGCTGGTCTCAGCCGACAACGCCCACGGCGTGCACCCCAATTACGCCGAGAAGCACGACGCCAACCACGGCCCGAAACTCAACGCCGGCCCGGTGATCAAGGTCAACAGCAACCAGCGTTACGCCACCAACAGCGAAACCGCCGGGTTCTTCCGCCACCTGTGCATGGCCGAAGAAGTACCGGTGCAGAGCTTCGTGGTGCGTAGCGACATGGGCTGCGGCTCGACCATCGGCCCGATCACCGCCAGCCACTTGGGCGTACGCACCGTCGACATCGGCCTGCCGACCTTCGCCATGCACTCGATCCGCGAACTGTGCGGCAGCCACGATCTGGCGCACCTGGTCAAAGTGCTGAGCGCGTTCTACGCCAGCCGCGAGTTGCCTTAAAAGCTTCGCGAGCAGGCTCGCTCCCACAGTTTGGAATGCATTCCAGGGTGGGAGCGAGCCTGCTCGCGAAAGCGGTAGTCCAGACAACACAATTTCATCATTGGACTGACTCAATTCTGATACACATCAGAACCGCTGCGCCAAAAGCGACCTAGACTTAAATCATTCCCTTCGACAAGGCAGTCACCATGATTTCGATGTCCTCCTTCCACGCCATGCTCATTCCGATTCTGTCCGGGATGATCCTGCTGGCGATCGGCTTCAACTTCCGCGACAAGAACGCCGGTGTGTTTGCCATGTGGGTCGGCATGCTGATGATCCTGGCGACCGTGGTCTACAAGATCCTCGCCAAACTCAACGAATAAATCCGCGCCCGGCTCGCATTGATTCTGGCTGCCTCGTACACTCGCTCAATTCGCCCCTTTGCGAGGTTGACCGCCTAGTGTTCGCTCGTCTGTTTGCTCTGCCCTGCCTGCTCCTTGTCTGCCTGATGACGCTGCTGCCGTTGGCCCCTGCCCAGGCGGTCGGTCTGCCGGGGCTGCTGAACACCACCAAGACGCAGCCGGAGGCGCAAGAGCCGCTGGGCCAGTCGCTGGATGAAGTCATCAAGTCGCTGGAAAACGACAAGCAACGCGCGCAATTGCTGAGCGATCTGAAAAAGCTGCGCGACGCCACCAAGAAAGCCCAGGCTTCACCGGAAGAAGGCGTGCTGGGCCTGATCGGCGGCACCCTGGCCAGTTTCGAGAAACAGTTCTCCGGTGACGACAGCCCGCTGACCCGCTGGTCCGACGAGTTCGATCTGGCCAGGGACGAACTCGACAACCTGATGTTGCCCGCCAGCGAATGGCTACCGATCATCTTCGGCTTCGCCGTGATCCTGATGGTCTGGAGCCTGCTCGCCGCCGCGCTGATCTGGCTCGGTCACCGGGTGCGCATGCGCTTCGGCCTGACCGAAGAACTGCCGCAACACCCCAAGGCCCTCGACATGCTGCGCTTCGCCCTGCGCAAGCTCGGGCCGTGGTTGATTGCATTGGTCATCACCGTTTACATGAGCTACGCGCTGCCGTCGTCATTGGGTAAAAGCCTGGCGATGGTGCTGGCTTATGCGCTGGTGGTCGGCACCTGTTTCTCGGCGATCTGCGTGATCGCCTTCTCGCTGCTCGACGGCCCGCACCGGCACCGGGCGTTGTACATCCTGCGGCATCAGGCCTTCCGTCCGTTGTGGCTGATCGGCAGCTTCGCCGCATTCGGTGAAGCGCTGAGTGACCCGCGCCTGGTCGAAGGCCTCGGCGTGCACCTGGCGCACACCACCGCGACCATCACCAACGTGCTCGCGGCGCTGTTCACCGGGCTGTTCATCCTGCGTTTCCGCCGGCCGATCGCGCACCTGATCCGCAACCAGCCGTTGTCCCGCCGCCTGACCCGCCGCGCCCTCAGCGACACCATCGATATCCTCGGCACCTTCTGGTACGTGCCGGCGCTGGTGCTGGTCGGGATCTCGCTGTTCGCCACCTTCGTCTCCGCCGGCGACACCAGCACCGCCCTGCGCCAGTCGCTGATCTGCACGGTGTTGCTGGTGATGTGCATGGTGATCAACGGCCTCGTGCGCCGTCACTCGCTCAAACCGCAACGCGGGCCCAAGCGCCATGCGCTGTATTCGGAGCGTCTGAAAAGCTTCTTCTACACCCTCGCCCACCTGCTGGTGTGGCTGATCTTCATCGAGCTCGGCCTGCGCGTGTGGGGCAAATCGCTGATCGGTTTCGCCGAGGGCGAAGGGCATGACGTCAGCGTCAAACTGTTCAGCCTGATCGGCACGCTGATTTTCTCCTGGCTGATCTGGATCCTCGCCGACACCGCCGTGCACCACGCCCTCACCCGCTCGCGCAAAGGCCTGGCGAATGCCCGCGCGCAGACGATGATGCCGCTGATCCGCAACGTGCTGTTCGTGGCGATTTTCATCATCGCGCTGATCGTCGCCCTGGCGAACATGGGCATGAACGTCACGCCATTGCTGGCCGGTGCCGGTGTGATCGGTCTGGCCATCGGTTTCGGTGCGCAGTCGCTGGTGGCGGACCTGATCACCGGCCTGTTCATCATCATCGAAGACTCGCTGGCCATTGATGACTACGTCGACGTCGGCGGCCACCTCGGCACTGTCGAAGGCCTGACCATCCGCACCGTGCGCCTGCGCGACATCGACGGCATCGTCCACACCATCCCGTTCAGCGAAATCAAAAGCATCAAGAACTACTCCCGGGAATTCGGCTACGCGATCTTCCGCGTGGCGGTGCCGTACAACATGGAAATCGACGATGCGATCAAACTGATGCGCGAAGTCGGCCAGAAAATGCGCACCGATCCCCTGCAACGGCGGAACATCTGGTCGCCGCTGGAGATTCAGGGCGTGGAAAGTTTCGAGTCCGGCAGCGCGATTCTGCGCGCCCGGTTCAAGACTGCGCCGATCAAACAATGGGAAGTTTCCCGAGCGTTCAACCTGTCGCTCAAGCGCCATCTGGACGAAGCCGGCCTCGATCTGGCGACGCCACGCATGAGCGTGCAGGTCATCACTGCCGGCGGTGGCCAGCCGAAGGAATAGCACTTCGCGCAGACACTCGGGTCACAGGCAGGGAAGCCAGAAAAACAATAACCATGGAGACACCCGATGCAGCTGACACGTATCGCCCAGTCCGTTCTGCTCACTCTGCTGGCCGGCACCGCCAGCGCCGCCACCCTGGACAGCACCCGCGAACAGATCGCCACGCAAGCCAAGGCACTTGAACCGCAACTGCTGGAAACCCGCCGCGACATCCACGCGCATCCGGAACTGGGCAACACCGAAACACGCACCGCGGAACTGGTCGCCAGACAACTGAAGGCCATGGGCCTGGAAGTCAAAACCAACGTCGCCCGCACCGGCGTGGTTGCCATCCTCAAGGGCGCACTGCCCGGCCCGACCGTGGCCCTGCGCGCCGACATGGACGCGTTGCCGGTCAAGGAAGTCGCCGACCTGCCCTTCGCCTCGAAAGCCAAAGGCACTTATCTGGACAAAGAAGTCGACGTGATGCACGCCTGCGGCCACGACGCCCACACCGCGATCCTGTTGAGCACGGCGAAAATTCTTACGGGCATGCGCGACACCCTGCCCGGCACCGTGGTCTTCTACTTCCAGCCCGCCGAAGAAGGCCCGAGCGACTTCATCCCCGACGGCAAAAACACCTGGGGCGCGAAAATGATGGTGCAGGAAGGCGTGATGAAATCCCCCAAACCCGACGCCGTCTTCGGCCTGCACGTCTGGGCCGGCGTCCCCGCCGGCCAGATCGCCTACCGCCCCGGCGCCACTCTGGCCAGCTCCGACGACCTGCGCATCAAAATCCTCGGCAAACAGACCCACGCCGGCCGCCCGTGGGACGGCATCGACCCGATCACCGTCGGCGCACAAACCATCGTCGGCCTGCAAACCGTGGTCAGCCGCCGCACCGACATTTCGTCCTACCCGTCGGTGGTCAGCATCGGCACCATCAACGGCGGCACCCGCTACAACATCATTCCCGAGTCCGTGGACATGAGCGGCACCATCCGCTCCTACGACTACGGCATCCGCCAGAAACTCCACGCCGACGTACGCCAGACCATCGAAAAAATCGCCGAAAGCGGCGGCGCGAAAGCCGACGTCACCATCATCGAAAAATACGACCCCACAATCAACAACCCGGCACTGACGGAAAAAATGCTGCCGACGTTGAAGTGGGCCGCCAAGGATGACGTGGTCAATGCGCCGCTGGTGGGCGGCGCGGAAGACTTCTCGTTCTTCGCCAAGGAAGTGCCGGGGCTGTTTGTGTTTCTCGGGGTGACGCCACGGGATCAGGACATGAGCAAGGCAGCGCCGAATCACAATCCGGGGTTCTTTGTGGATGAGTCGGCGCTGGTGGTTGGAGTGAGGACGATGGCGTCGTTGGCGACGGATTATTTGTATGCCAATGCAGGGGCGAGCAAGTAGAGATGAAGTTACAGTGGGGGCGCCTTCGCGAGCAGGCTCGCTCCCACATTTGACCGTGTGCAGCCTGTTAGAGATTGGTCGGCTGTCAGGCCGCCATCGCTGGCAAGCCAGCTCCCACAGTTGGATTGAGTGCAGGCAGTTGGAGATTGGTCGGCTGTCAGGCCGCCTTCGCGAGCAGGCTCGCTCCCACAGTGGGATTGGGTGCAGGCAGTTGGAGATTGGTCGGCTGGGAGGTCACCATCACTGGCAGGCCAGCTCCCACAGAGAGATTGGGTGCAGGCAGTTAGAGATTGGTCGGCTGTCAGGCCGCCTTCGCGAGCAGGCTCGCTCCCACAGTGGGATTGGGTGCAGGCAGTTGGAGATTGGTCGGCTGTCAGGCCGCCTTCGCGAGCAAGCTCGCTCCCACAGTGGATGGGTGTGGGCTGTTGGAGTTGGTCGGCTGGGAGGTCACCACCACTGGCAGGCCAGCTCCCACAGTTGGATTGAGTGCAGGCAGTTGGTGATTGGTCGGCTTTCAGGCCGCCATCGCGAGCAGGCTCACTCCTACAGAAAAGCAAAAGCCGACCGCAGGCTCTTCACCACTCAATGGCCGAGTGTCAGCTCGCCGAAAGCTCTTGATCTTGACTCACCGGCCCGTCGGCAGGCTGAGCGGAGGGATTGATCCGGGGGTGGGAGCGAAGCGACCGTTCGACGAAGTCGAACACATCGAGAGGAGGTGCAGCGAAGCAAACCGGAGGCGATGCGCCCGGATCGATCCCGGAGCGAAGGAACCCCGAGCTTTAGCGAGCGGGCCGAACGTCAGGGCACAGACCTTTGGTTCCTTTGGGGCGTTTGCCAAAGGGACTCGCTGTAAAAGCGAAACCGCCAGCCGCAACACCCGAAGCAACGGATATACACCCAAAACCCCAAGAACCTGGTCGGCCCAAAGGCCGCCAAGGTCAAACAACATCTACACCAACGTGAATCGCATCATGCCGCCAAAACTCCAGATCACAATCAATCAACCGCTCATGCTGATCATAATTGACCCGAGCAATCCGTAACCCCGGACTCCCGACAGAAACCCGCAAAGCCGCCGCCGCATCCACCGACAACGACGTCGGCACAATCTCGAACCGCACCCGCCCATAGTGCAAATCGTAATGCCGCGCATAAAGCTCGGTCATCGACTGATTCAAATCAAATCCCAGAATCCCCGGAAAATACTGCGGATTCAGATAATGCTCCACATACAACACCAGCCGCCCGTCAATCCGCCGCGACCGGCAAATCTGAATCACGCTCGACAAAGCAGGCAACTGCAACAACGCACAAACCGCCACCGACGCCGGCTGCAACCGCGCCGAAATCACCTCGGTCGACGGCACCCGCCCCTGCGCACTGACCATCGCGTGAAAGTGACTGCGCTGCATCAGGTTGTACGCCAGACGTGGCGGCGAAACGAACCAGCCACGGCGCTCCTCGCGATAGATCTGCCCCTGCGCCTCCAACTGCAACAAGGCCTCACGCACAGTAATGCGCGTGGTGCCGAACAACTCACTGAGCTTGCGCTCGGCCGGCAACTTGCTCCCGGGCGCGAGCAGGCCGTGATCAAGTTGCTCCTGCAGCACCTGACTAATCGCTGTCACCGCTTTTGTTGCCTCATCGCGCATCAACGTTACCTATCTGGACTAGACCAGCACTGTTTCGGGGCAAAAACCGTACGGCCTGCAAGCCGTTTCCTTGTATTGCAAGCCTAGGCAGTGCAGATGACCGAGAGATGACAAACCCGCCCGACGGTCGCCCTCATGACTTGCAATACATCGGCCAAGTGCCTTGTCCGCCGGGGCTTTGACCTTGGTCTACGCTTACCGGGCAAGCGCCGAAACCGGGCCAATAAAAGGCCTGCCGGGCGACCGCCGACATCAAAGTGTCATCCAGCCCCCTTAAATTGGCTCAGGTATTGCTGACCTAGACCAACACAAACCGCAATCGCAGCGTTGAACACGACCAAGGAGCTTCGGAATGAAACAGCTTTTCCTGGCAACACTGTTAGGCTCGACCATTGCAATGTGCACCTCCGCCATGGCGGCGGGTACCGACCTGAAAACCCTCGAAGCCGCTGCGAAAGCGGAAGGCGCCGTCAACAGCGTCGGCATGCCCGATGACTGGGCCAACTGGAAAGGCACCTGGGAAGACCTGGCCAAGACCTATGGCCTGAAACACATCGACACCGACATGAGCTCGGCCCAGGAAATCGCCAAGTTCGCCGCCGAAAAAGACAACGCCACTGCCGACATCGGCGACGTCGGCGCGGCCTTCGGCCCGATCGCGGTCAAGCAGGGCGTGGTGCAACCGTACAAACCAAGCACCTGGGATCAAGTCCCGGACTGGGCCAAGGACAAGGATGGCAACTGGGCACTGGCCTACACCGGCACCATCGCCTTCATCGTCAACAAGAAGCTGCTGCACGGCTCCGAAGTGCCAACCAAATGGGCCGACCTCAAGGGCGGCAAATACAAGGTTTCCATCGGTGACGTGAGCACCGCTGCGCAAGCCGCCAACGGCGTACTGGCCGCTGCCCTGGCCAACGGTGGCGACGAGAAGAACATCCAGCCGGCCCTGCTGCTGTTTGCAGACATCGCCAAGCAAGGTCGCCTGTCGATGGCCAACCCGACCATCGCCACCATGGAAAAAGGCGAGATCGAAGTCGGCGTGGTCTGGGACTTCAACGGCCTGAGCTACAAGGCCAAGATGGCCAACCCGGATGACTACGTGGTGCTGATCCCGTCCGACGGTTCGGTGATTTCCGGCTACACCACCATCATCAACAAATACGCGAAAAACCCGAACGCCGCCAAGCTGACCCGCGAATACATCTTCAGCGACGCCGGCCAGACCAACCTCGCCCGTGGCAACGCCCGTCCGATCCGTGCCGAGCACCTGCAACTGCCGGAAGACGTGAAGGCCAAGCTGCTGCCAAACGAGCAGTACAAGAAGGTCACGCCGATCAAGGACGCCGACGCCTGGGAAAAAACCTCCAAGGCCCTGCCACAGAAGTGGAACGAAGAAGTCATCGTAGAGATGAAGTAATCCTGTAAATCCCCACTGCTGGATCCATTGGAGATCCAAATGTGGGAGCGGGCTTGCTCGCGAAGGCGGTGGATCAGTCAAGTATCTATCGACTGACACTCCGCCTTCGCGAGCAAGCCCGCTCCCACAGGGGATCCAGGTTGAATCTGAAATTTCCTGTTTTCGCGGAGTTTTTGCCCCTATGAAGCACAACGTCATCCTTGTCGTGCTCGACGGTCTCAATTACGAGGTCGCGCGTCACGCCATGGGGCATCTGCAGGCTTACGTTGGCGCAGGACGCGCCGCGCTCTATCAGTTGGAGTGCGAGTTGCCGGCCCTGTCCCGACCGCTTTACGAATGCATCCTTACCGGCGTGCCGCCGATCGACAGCGGCATCGTCCACAACAATGTTGCGCGCCTGTCCAACCAGCGCAGCATCTATCACTACGCCCGCGACGCCGGCCTGAAAACCGCCGCAGCGGCCTATCACTGGGTCAGCGAGCTGTACAACCGCTCACCGTTCCTAGCGGCCCGCGACCGTCATACCGACGATCCAGCGTTACCGATCCAGCACGGGCATTTCTACTGGAACGATCACTACCCGGATTCGCACCTGTTCGCCGACGCGGAACACCTGCGCCTGCGCCATGCGCCGAATTTCCTGCTGATCCACCCGATGAACATCGACGACGCCGGGCACAAGCACGGCCTCGATTCCGCGCAATACCGCAACAGCGCGCGCTCGGCGGACATCATCCTCGCCGACTACCTGCAATGCTGGCTCGACGCGGATTATCAGGTGCTGGTGACTGCCGATCACGGCATGAACAACGACCGCTCGCACAACGGCCTGCTGCCGGAAGAACGCCAGGTGCCGCTGTTCGTCCTCGGCGACGCGTTCAGCCTGAATGCTGACGCCATGCCGAAGCAGACTGATCTCTGCGGCACCGTCTGCGAACTGCTCGGCGTGCCCCACGACAAACCTGTGTGCCGGGAGTTGCTCAAGTGAACGCCATGACTCGCGGAAAATGGCTGGCGGCCCTGTGTCTGGTGCCGTTCGCGCTGTTCTTTATCGTGTTCGAAATCGCCCCGCTGGTCTGGGTGATGATCAACAGCCTGCAGTCGGAAGAGTTCGGCTGGGGCTTTGCCAACTTCAGCAAGATCTTCAGTTCGAAGTTCTATCTGCAGGCGATCCAGTACAGCCTGGAGATCAGTTTCTGGTCCAGTGTGTTCGGCATCATCATCGCCGTGCTCGGGGCGTATTCATTGCGCCGGGTCGACTCGAAGCTGCGCAACTTCGTGAATGCCTTCGCCAACATGACCAGCAACTTCGCCGGTGTACCGCTGGCCTTCGCATTCATCATCCTGCTCGGCTTCAACGGCAGCATCACGATCATGCTCAAGCAGGCCGGGATCATTCAGGACTTCAACCTGTATTCGAAAACCGGTCTGATCATCCTCTACACCTATTTCCAGATTCCCCTCGGCGTGCTGCTGCTCTACCCGGCCTTCGACGCCTTGCGTGAAGACTGGCGCGAATCCGCCGCGCTGCTCGGCGCCAACGGCTGGCAGTTCTGGCGCCACATCGGTCTGCCGGTGCTGACCCCGGCCCTGCTCGGCACTTTCGTGATCCTGCTGGCCAACGCCCTCGGCGCCTACGCCACGGTGTACGCCTTGACCACCGGCAACTTCAACGTGCTGCCGATCCGCATCGCGGCAATGGTTTCCGGGGATATTTCCCTAGATCCGAATCTCGCCAGTGCCCTGGCTGTGGTGCTGGTGGCGTTGATGACCATCGTCACCGTCGTGCATCAACTGCTGTTGAAGAGGAGCTACCATGTCTCGCGCTGAATCCGGCCCGGCCGGCGTCTACCACCGCGTCGTGGTTTATCTGCTGTTCGCGATTCTGCTGCTGCCGCTGGTGGGCACGCTGATCTACTCGATTGCCAGCAGTTGGTCGGCGACCATCCTGCCCAGCGGTTTCACCTTCAAGTGGTACCTCCAGTTATGGAGCGATCCGCGCTTTCTGCATGCCTTCGGCCAGTCGCTGCTGGTGTGCGTCGGCGCGCTGGTGCTGTCGGTGGTGCTGATCCTGCCGCTGCTGTTCGTGGTGCATTACCACTTCCCGAAACTCGATGCGCTGATGAACATCCTGATCCTGCTGCCCTTCGCGGTGCCGCCGGTGGTGTCGTCGGTGGGCCTGTTGCAACTCTATGGCTCCGGGCCGCTGGCGATGGTCGGCACACCGTGGATTCTGATCGGTTGCTACTTCACCGTGGCGCTGCCGTTCATGTACCGGGCGATCACCAACAACCTGCAGGCGATCAACCTGCGCGACCTGATGGACGCTGCGCAACTGCTCGGCGCCAGCACCTTTCAGGCGGCATTTCTGGTGGTACTGCCGAACCTGCGCAAGGGCCTGATGGTCGCGTTGCTGCTGTCGTTCTCGTTCCTGTTCGGTGAGTTCGTGTTCGCCAACATCCTCGTCGGCACGCGCTACGAAACCCTGCAGGTGTACCTGAACAACATGCGCAACAGCAGCGGCCACTTCACCAGTGCGCTGGTGATCTCGTACTTCTTTTTCGTGCTGGTCCTGACCTGGATCGCCAACATCTTGAACAAGGACAAAAGCGAATGAGCTATGTCAGCGTCCAACACCTGCAGAAAAACTACGCGGGCACGACCGTGTTCAGCGACATCAACTGCGAAATCAACAAGGGCGAATTCGTCACCCTGCTCGGCCCTTCAGGTTGCGGCAAGTCCACGCTGCTGCGCTGCATTGCCGGCCTGACGCCGGTGGATGGCGGCAAGATCCTGCTTGATGGCGTCGACATCGTGCCGCTGAGCCCGCAGAAACGCGGGATCGGGATGGTGTTCCAGAGCTACGCGCTGTTCCCCAACATGACCGTCGAACAGAACGTCGCCTTCGGCCTGCGCATGCAAAAAGTCAACTCGGACGACAGCCACAAGCGTGTCGCCGAGGTGCTGAAACTGGTTGAGCTCAACGACTTCGCCAGCCGTTATCCGCATCAGCTCTCCGGCGGCCAGTGTCAACGCGTGGCCCTCGCCCGCTCGCTGGTGACCCGTCCACGCCTGTTACTGCTGGATGAACCGCTGTCGGCGCTGGATGCGCGTATCCGCAAACACCTGCGTGAACAGATCCGGCAGATCCAGCGCGAACTCGGCCTGACCACGATTTTCGTCACCCACGATCAGGAAGAAGCATTGACCATGTCCGACCGGATTTTCCTGATGAACCAAGGGAAGATCGTGCAGAGCGGCGATGCCGAAACCCTCTACACCGCACCAGTGGACATATTCGCCGCAGGCTTCATCGGCAACTACAACTTGCTTGACGCCGACAGCGCCTCGAAGTTGTTGCAACGGCCGATCAACCACCGCATCGCGATTCGCCCGGAAGCCATCGAACTGAGCCTCAATGGCGAACTCGATGCGCAGATCCGCAGCCACAGCCTGCTCGGTAACGTGATCCGCTATCGGGTCGAAGCGCGCGGTGTGGAACTGGTGGTGGACGTGCTCAACCGCTCGGCGGCGGATCTGCATCCCGACGGTCAGCGTCTGGCGCTTTCCATCGATCCGACGGCCCTGTGTGAGGTAGCCTGATGACTTTGCTGACGTTGAAGAGAGAACTGCACTGATGGCCCTGGCAATTTTTGATCTGGACGAAACCCTGATCCACGGCGACTGCGCCACCCTCTGGAGCGAGCAGATGGGGCGCCTGGGCTGGGTCGATCCCGAGTCGTTCATGCGCAAGAACAACGAGCTGATGGACGCCTACAGCCATGGCAAATTGCGCATGGAAGAATTCATGGCGTTCAGCCTCGAACCGATGGTCGGCCGTACCCCGGAAGAGGTCGAACACCTGGTCGGCCCATGGGTGGAAGACTTCATCGAACCGATCATCTTCAGCGACGCCACCAAAACCATCGCCGCCCACCGCAAGGCCGGCGACCGGATTCTGGTGATCTCGGCTTCCGGCACGCACCTGGTCAAACCGATCGCCGAGCGCCTGGGCATCGACGAAATTCTCGGCATAGAACTGGACGTTGCGCACGGCGTTTACACTGGCCAGACCGTCGGCACGCTGACCTACCGCGAAGGCAAGATCACCCGCCTGCTGGAATGGCTGGATGCCGAGGAAGAGAACCTGGAAGGCGCGAGTTTCTACTCCGACTCACGCAACGATTTGCCATTGTTGCTGAAGGTGGACTTCCCGCATGTGGTGAATCCGGATCCGGTGCTGCTGGAGCATGCCGAAAAAGCAGGCTGGCCGATCCATCTCTGGAAATAACCAAAGATCCAGATATGGATTATTGACTGTGGCAAGGGAGCTTGCCGAAAAATCCGGCTAAACATCGATCCAAATGTGGGAGCGGGCTTGCTCGCGAAGGCGGAGTGTCAGTCGATAAATTCTTGTCTGATTCACCGCCTTCGCGAGCAAGCCCGCTCCCACAGGTTTTTCGGTGTTTTCAGGTCAGGCTTTCGTCGACCACCAGCACCAGTTTGCCGGCAACTTTGTTGCTCGCCAGCTCGGCAAACGCCGCTTCGGCGTCTTTCACCGGGAAGGTTTTCGCCAATTGCGGACTCAACCGCCCTTCGGCAAACAGCGGCCACACATGCTGGCTCAAATCGCTGAACAGGTCGGCCTTGAACTGATCGTCGCGACTGCGCAACGTCGAACCGAGCAACTGCACGCGCTTGGCCAGTACCTGTGCCAGGTCCAGTTTCGCCTCACGTCCGCCCATCAGGCCGATCAGTACCCAGCGTCCGTCCAGCGCCGTCAGCTTGAGGTTCAGTGCCGCATAGTTGCCGCCGACCGGATCAAGGATCACGTCAAACGGCCCGAAGTCGCGCAGGCTCTCCATATCATCGCTGCGCACCGCGCCGCCTTGGGCGCCGAGCGCCTCACAGTAGGCCAATCGCTCAGCCGACCCGACGCTGACCCAACAGGGATTGCCGAACGCCTTGCATAGCTGAATGGCGGCTGAACCAATTCCACTGGCCCCGGCGTGCAGGAGAACCTTCTCGCCGGGTTTCAGCGCCGCCAGTTGAAACACGTTGAGCCAGACCGTTGCATAAACCTCGGGTAATGCCGCGGCCTCGATCAACGAAACACCCTCGGGCAACGGCAGCACGTGCCGTCCATCGACCACCACCTCCTCGGCCATTCCGCCCCCGGCCAGCAAGGCGCAGACCCGGTCGCCGACCTGCCAGGACGAGCCGGCGCCGACTTCGCTGATCACCCCGGAACACTCCAGACCGAGCACCTGACTGGCGCCCGGCGGCGGTGGATAAAGCCCGGCTTTCTGTAATAAATCGGCGCGATTGAGGCCCGCAGCCGCCACGCGAATGCGCACTTGTCCTACATCACATGCCGGACTCGGCTCTTCAAGCCATGCCACTTGACCTTCAACGCCTTGCAATGCCTTCACAGTGCCTCCATAGTGAGTCTGGACTGAGCCCGAAGCTGTAGCGCCGGGCTTTTTGCATTATGCGACCGGCTCTCGTAGAACCGGCGACTTCAAAGACGGCCTAATATGCGTTATCAATTGTCCCCGCGTCGAATCAGCATGAAGCATTTGCTCCCCAGCACCGCCCTCGCTCTTTTCATCGGTATCGGCTTGTTGCCGGTGTCGGGCACTACATTCGCAGCCAACAGCTGGGACAAGTTGCAGCCGGATCGCGACGAAGTGATCGCCAGCCTCAACGTCGTCGAGTTGCTCAAGCGTCACCACTACAGCAAGCCGCCGCTCGACGATGCGCGCTCGGTGATCATCTACGACAGCTACATCAAGCTGCTGGACCCGTCGCGCAGCTACTTCATGGCCAGCGACATCGCCGAATTCGACAAGTGGAAGACCCAGTTCGACGACTTCCTCAAAAGCGGCGACCTCAACGCCGGGTTCACCATCTACAAGCGCTATCTGGACCGCGTCAAGGCGCGCCTGGACTTCGCCATTGCGGAGCTGAACAAGGGCGTCGACAAGATGGACTTCACTACCAAGGAAACCTTGCTGATCGATCGCAAGGACGCCCCTTGGCTCAAATCCACCGCTGAACTCGACGACCTGTGGCGCAAACGCGTCAAGGACGAAGTGCTGCGGCAGAAGATCGCCGGCAAGGATTCCAAGCAGATCCAGGAAACCCTGACCAAGCGCTACAAGAACCAGTTGGCGCGTCTGGACCAGACCCGCGCGGAAGATATCTTCCAGGCGTACATCAACACCTTCGCCATGTCCTACGACCCGCACACCAACTATCTGTCGCCGGATAACGCGGAGAACTTCGACATCAACATGAGCCTGTCCCTGGAGGGCATCGGCGCCGTGTTGCAGAGCGACAACGATCAGGTGAAAGTCGTGCGCCTGGTGCCGGCAGGCCCGGCCGACAAGACCAAGCAGGTTGCACCGGCCGACAAGATCATCGGCGTTGCCCAGGGCAACAAAGAGATGGTTGACGTGGTGGGCTGGCGCCTGGACGAAGTGGTCAAGCTGATCCGCGGCCCGAAAGGCACCGTGGTGCGCCTGGAAGTGATTCCGGCCAGCAATGCGCCGAACGACCAGACCAGCAAGATCGTGCCGATCACTCGCGAAGCGGTGAAGCTTGAAGACCAGGCGGTGAAAAAATCCGTGCTGAACCTGAAACAGGACGGCAAGGACTACAAGCTCGGCATCATCGAGATCCCGGCCTTCTACCTCGACTTCAAGGCGTTCCGTGCCGGTGATCCGGACTACAAGAGCACCACCCGTGACGTCAAGAAACTGCTGACCGAACTGCAGAAAGAGAAAGTCGACGGCGTGGTCATCGACCTGCGCAACAATGGCGGCGGTTCTCTGCAGGAAGCCACCGAGCTGACCAGCCTGTTCATCGACAAGGGCCCGACCGTACTCGTGCGTAACGCCGATGGCCGCGTCGATGTACTGGAAGATGAAAACCCGGGCGCGTTCTACAAAGGCCCGATGGCTCTGCTGGTCAACCGCCTGTCCGCCTCGGCTTCGGAGATTTTCGCCGGCGCCATGCAGGACTACCATCGCGCATTGATCATCGGTGGCCAGACCTTCGGCAAAGGCACCGTGCAGACCATTCAGCCGCTGAACCATGGCGAACTGAAACTGACCCTGGCCAAGTTCTACCGGGTTTCCGGGCAGAGCACGCAGCATCAGGGCGTACTGCCGGACATCGACTACCCGTCGATCATCGACACCAAGGAAATCGGCGAAAGCGCCCTGCCGGAAGCCATGCCGTGGGACACCATCAAGGCAGCGATCAAGCCGGCCTCCGATCCGTTCAAGCCGTACCTGGCGCAGCTCAAGTCCGAGCATGACGCACGCAGCGCCAAAGATGCCGAGTTCGTGTTCATCCGTGACAAACTGGCCCTGGCGCAGAAGTTGATGGAAGAGAAAACCGTCAGCCTCAACGAAGCCGACCGCCGTGCCCAGCACGCGGACATCGATGCCAAGCAACTGGCCATGGAAAACATTCGTCGCAAAGCCAAAGGCGAAGAACCGCTCAAAGAGCTGAAGAAAGAAGATGAAGACGCGCTGGCTGCGGCTGAGCCGGACAAGGTCAAACCAGAAGACGACGCCTACCTGAGCGAAACCGGGCGCGTGCTGCTGGATTATCTGAAGCTGAGCAATCAGGTGGCCAAGAAGTAAGATGATGGCAATTTAGTGGTGACGCTCCCCGGAGCGTCATCAAACAGTCATCATTCTGTCGTGAAATAAAGGACTGGGAGCGCCTCTTCAAGCAAGAGCGCTCCCAGTCCTTTTTTTATCGCCAGAGATTGCCATGACCACGACCGAACAGCTGAGTGCCTTGAGCTCGATCCTGACTCAAAGCGGTTTGCACAGCCTGTTCCAGCCGATCATCTGTCTCTCCGAGCGTCGTATTCTCGGCTACGAAGCCCTCACTCGCGGCCCGTCCAACAGCCCTCTGCATTCGCCTATCGCGCTGTTCGCGGTGGCGCGTCAAGCCGGCCGCTTGAGCGAACTGGAGATTGCCTGCCGCCAGTCTGCCTGCCGTCGTTTCAACGAGCAGCAACTGCCGGGCAAGCTGTTCCTCAACGTCTCGCCGGAATCCCTGCTCGAAGCCGCGCACCAACCGGGGCGGACCTTGCAACTGCTGCAAGACTTCGGCATCCCACCGAGTCAAGTGGTGATCGAACTCACCGAACAGACGCCGATCGACGATTTCCAGTTGCTGCAAACCGCCCTGCATCACTATCGGGCGATGGGCTTTTCGATTGCGCTGGATGACTTGGGTGCCGGCTATTCGAGCTTGCGTCTATGGTCGGAGCTGCGTCCGGACTATGTGAAAATCGACCGCCACTTCATCGACGGCATCCATCAGGACGCATTGAAACGCGAGTTCGTCGGCTCGATCCTGCAAATCGCCAAGGCGTCACGGGCACAGGTGATTGCCGAGGGGATCGAGTTGCCAGAGGAACTGGCGGTGCTGACCGAGATGGGCGTCGATCTGGTGCAGGGTTACCTGCTCGCTCGCCCACAGGAGCATCCGCCGCGCGATGCCCGGGCCCTGATGCCGAAACACGACAGCAGCGCCGTGGCGTTGAACGACGAGGGCAGCGACCTCAGCGCCCTGCTCAACGAGCAACCGGCGGTGCATCGTGACACACCGACCGCCACGGTGCTGGAAGCCTTCCGTCGCCAGGCCAATCTGAACTCACTGGCGGTGCTCGACGAACAGGGCCAGCCGTGCGGCATCGTCCATCGCCATTCGTTGTCCGACGCCTTGCTCAAGCCGTTTGCCACCGACCTGTTCGCCCGCAAGCCAATCAGCCGCCTGATGAACGACGACTTCCTCGCCGTGGAAATGAGCCAGTCGCTGCAACAGGTCAGCCGCCTGATCACCAGCCGCGCCCGGCAGCGCATCGAAGAAGATTTCATCATCACCCTCAACGGCGGTTATCTCGGCCTCGGTCGGGTGATCGACGTGCTCAAACTGATCACCGAACTGAAAATCCAGCAGGCCCGCTACGCCAACCCACTGACCCTGCTGCCCGGCAACGTGCCGATCCAGCAATGCCTGACCCGCCTGCTGCAACAGGGCCGCGAATCGATCATCTGCTACGTCGACATCGACAGCTTCAAACCCTTCAACGACATCTACGGCTACGGCCGTGGCGACGAAGTCCTGCTGTGCCTGGCGCAATGTCTGAACGAACGCGTCGACCCTTCCCGCGACTTCGTCGGCCACATCGGCGGCGACGACTTCCTGCTGGTACTCGGCCCGGAAGACTGGCGCAAACGCCTCAACCAACTGCTCGACGACTTCCAGAGCCAATGCCGCCGCTTCTATCGCCCTGAGCATCTTGAGGCCGGCTGCTTCATCGCGCCGAACCGCCAGGGTGTACGGCAGGAATTCCCGTTGCTCTCGTTATCGATCGGCGTAGTCCACTTGCAACCCGAGGCCTGCGCAGAACTGGATGCCAGCCAACTCGCGGAAATGGCTTCGCAGGCGAAGCATCATGCGAAGAATGTTCCGGGGTATAGCGTGCATGTGATTGATAGCCTTGCTGCTGCCGACCTTCAACTGCCGCAACTGATTGGCCAACGCTGACTCCCCAGGCGACACAGATCCCTGTGGGAGCGGGCTTGCTCGCGAAGGCGTCAGTTGAATTAGCCCAGCTGTTTCATCCTTACCGCATATCTGAATCATCGACGTGATACTTCAACAAACAACTTAACAAAACCTGCATGAACTGACGCTGGTCCTCTACGTCGTCATCAAAATAAGTAGTTATTCTTGTAAATACCTCATCAAAGCTATCACCGGCTTCCAAGTAGTACTTCAGTGTGTCAATACACCACTCTCGCTCCTCAAGACTATAAGAAAGAAACTCAGGTTTCATAAGAATATCGAACAGCTCAGCAAGCTCTTGCTTGTCATTGACATTTTTCGAGACGATGATTTTTTCACGAGCATCATCATGAGTATTTTCTATATCAAAAAGAAAAAGCAGACCACGCAAAACAAAATATTCAGGTTTACGTTTCAATTCAAAAACTCCGTGTAAGAGGTTATCGGCTTAGCTGCTCTATTGAGAATTACTACCGCATGTGTTTGCTGTCCGTAAATGACCCCTCCCCTTTTGTACCCCTCGCCAACAACCTTACCCATATGCATAGGTTCTTTAGACGCGATTTGACCATTACGTCTAAAAATAAGCTGAGCACGATGTATTGCGTTAAGTTGATCTCGATAACTAAAAAAGTGTGTAGCCGCACTGGGTATTTTTGGCTGCCCTGCTCGTCGCCCATTGGTGTAGACCTCAATAATTCCAGTTGTTGGATTTCTTCCCGTCAATGAGCGTTCTTGCTGAGAAGCTAGTGTGGTCTGTTTGCCATGTTTTTCTAAGAAGTGTGCATCTTGTGTGGCTTTCTCCATTTCATCCAAACGCCGATGAGCATTTTCTTCTGCCACCTCATCAAGCCTCGCCCGCCGCTCCTGCGCTGTCATCTTTGGCAGCGGAGGAGAACCCTCTTCAACAACTACGCGGCCAGCCTCGTATCGCATCGGGCGACGCGGATTCGTCGGCGGACAACTGCAGCTCAACCCCAACGGATCCACCCACCCCGTCGGATTCGGCACGTACCGGTACTGATTCAACCCACCCGCCAACTTGATGGGATCCGGCGTCAAATACCGCCCCAACCTCGGGTCGTAATACCGATGCCGGTTGTAATGCAGCCCGCTTTCCGCAT